>JALYUS010000401.1 GCA_030853625.1 Chloroflexota bacterium | reverse complement strand
GCAGTAGATGACGTAACCTGATCCGCACGACGCGGCGTCGCTCGTCTTCCTCCGGAGAATAGAAACGACATGGCGCCGATCATCGGCGAGCGTGTAGAATGCGGTGCGGTATGCACGACGCAGCGTTGTGGAGCGCGATACGCGAGAGGTACACGGGTGCAGATGTTCACCGCGCCAATCATCGAGAATGAGCCTGCCGGACGCGGGAGTGTCGTGCTGCGCGTGCGATTACCGCACAACGTGGCGACGCAGGCGCGGGCGGGGCAGTTCGTCCACATCCGCACGGCGGGGAATCCGACGCAGTGGGACCCATTACTCCGGCGACCGATGTCGCTCCTGCGGGTGGACCCGACGACGGATGAAGGGCTGATCCTCGTGCAGAACGTTGGGCGCGGTTCGGCGTGGCTGCTCGATCGGCGAGCGGGCGAGACGCTCGATCTCCTCGCGCCCCTCGGCAGCACCTTCACGGTCGCGGGGAATCAGCAGCATCTGCTGATGGTCGCGGGGGGCGTCGGTATCGCGCCGCTCGTCATGCTCGCGGATGAGGAACTGCCCAAAGGCGCGGCGATCGTACTGTTGATTGGCACGCAGACGGCGGAGAAACATCTCCCACTCCACTACCTGCCTGAGCAGATCGAGGTGCTCCGCGCGACGGATGACGGCACGCTCGGCTACCACGGCTTTGTGACGGACTTGATGCCGGAGTACCTGGATTGGGCGGACGGCATCTTCGCCTGCGGGCCGAACCCGATGTTTCGCTCGCTACGCGCGAAGGTGCAGCAACATCGCGGCGTCCGCACGCCGCCCGTGCAAATCTGCATCGAGCAGCAGATGGGGTGCGGCATGGGCGTCTGCCTCGGCTGCGTCGTCGAGACGACGCGCGGCTACGAGCGCACCTGTACCGAGGGGCCAACATTCGCGATGGAGGATCTTCGGTGGTAACGTCATGGAGTGTCCCCATGCATATGGGGGCGAACCGACCGGCCTTCCGTACAGGTGCGCTCGTATCCTGTTTCCCCACGCATGTGGGGGCGAAATGAGGGCGTGTTGATATGAGCCTCACGACCGACCTTGCGCCACGGAATTCCCGCGAACTTGTCTTGTCCAATCCGATCCTCGTCGCCTCCGGGACGTTCGGGTACGGGATCGAGTACGCGCGGATCATGGACATTCAGCGGCTCGGCGGCATCGTCTCGAAGGGAACGACACTCCGGGCGCGCACGGGGAATCCGATGCCCCGGATCGCCGAGACGCATGCCGGTATGCTGAACAGCATCGGCCTCCAGAACCCCGGCATCCACGAAACGATCCGCAAGTACGCCCCGATCTGGGAGCGATGGCAGACGAAGATACTCGTCAATATCAGCGGCGAGCATGTGGATGATTATGCCGAGATGGCGCGCCTTCTGGACGAAGCGCCGGGGGTCGCGGGCATCGAGGTTAATATTTCCTGCCCGAATGTGGATGTCGGCGGCATGCAGTTCGGCGTGGACTGCGTGATGGCCGGGGAAGTGACGGCGGCCGTCCGCGCGAATACAACGCTGCCGGTGCTCGTCAAACTTTCCCCGAATGTGACGGACATCGTGGCGATTGCCGAATCGGTCGTGGCGGCGGGGGCGGACGCGATTACACTCATCAACACGCTGAAGGGGATGCGGATTGACACGAAGCGGCGGCGACCGCTCCTGACAACGGGCGGTGGCGGCCTCTCCGGCCCGGCGGTCAAGCCTGTCGCACTCTGGATGACCGCGCAGGTGGCGCAAGCGGTTGCCGTGCCCGTCATTGGCATCGGCGGGATCGCGACGGCCGAGGACGCCCTGGAATTCTTCATGGTCGGCGCGACGGCGGTGCAAGTCGGCACCGCGACATTTGTCAATCCGCATGCCGCGCTCGACGTGCTGGATGGGCTGGCGGCATGGCTCAATGCCGAAGGGCTGGATTCGCTGAATGAGATCATCGGCGTCGCGCTGCCCGGTCCGATGCCGCTGCGCACGACTACCCCGAATGCCGCCGATGAGGCCGATCTGGTGGCGATGCTGCGGACTGATGATTGACGCGGATGATGGAGCAGGCTTCAGCCTGCCATTCCGGAAGTGCAGGCTGAAGCCTGCTCCACCAGAGGAAATGCCGGTGGCAAGCATCATTGTTCGGCGCGTGCAATTGGGTGATTATGAGACCTTGCGGGCGCTCGATGACGCGGTGATGCGCTACAGCGCCCGCGCCTTTCTCGGCTTTGATTGGGATCGGGCGACACCGGAGCGGCGCGAGGAGCAACGGGCAATCACACCGGATATTTTCGCGTTCTATCAGCAAACGCCGTGCTCATTCGTCGCGGAAGATGGCGGAAGTATCGTCGGCTACGTGCTCGCGCAACCGCTCCGACATTTCGACCTCGAACCGCTTGCGGTCTGGGTCGAGGACATCTCCGTCCACCCGGATCATCACCGGCGCGGCGTCGCGACGACGCTCTACCGAGCGCTCCACGATTGGGGGCAGTCGGCGGGTGCGACAGCGATCCTTGCCGGTATCCACATGGATAACGCGGCGTCGCTGGCGATGCACCGGCGCGTTGGCTTCGATCTCTATGAATCGCGGACGGCCGTCTGGCGGCTTGACTGATGGGGGAGGGGGCGACGTGGGCGAACCAACGGCGGGCGAGGTGTTGTGGGAAGCGGGGGCGATTAAGCGGGGCCATTTCCTCTTTTCGTCCGGGCTGCACGGCGATATATACGTTGAGAAATTTGATCTTCTTCGCAACCCGCGTGCGACGGAACAGATCTGCGGCGGATTCGTCCGCGCCTTCGCCAAGGCGGGTATTGATGTGGTCGCGGGGCCGACGACGGGCGGTATCCTGCTCGCCTTCGAGACGGCACGGCAACTCGGCGTCGCGGCGGCCTACGCGGAGCGGGAAGGAGAGACAGGCCGCGCCTTCCGCCGTGGGACGACGTTCGCACCGGGAACGCGCGTGCTCGTCGTGGACGACATTCTCACGACGGGCGGCAGCGTGCGCGAGACGCTGGTGGCGCTCGCCTCGCACGATGTGACGGTCGTCGGCATCGGCGTCCTGTGGGATCGCTCCGGCGGTAAGGTGGCGTTCGGCGTCCCGCTCGTCGCGCTGAACGCGGAGGAGATCGCCGCCTATCCACCCGATCAGTGCCCGCTCTGCGCGGCGGGCATCCCGCTCGTCAAGCCCGGCACGACCGCGAAGCCGGGACCGCGCTAATTCACGATTGCGGCTCCGCATGCGACTGGCGGCGCTCGCGCAGTTCGATATGCTGGTTGGCGAGGTCGTTCAGGCGCTGCTCGATTTGATCGAGGAGGTCCGGGCGCGGGCGTCGCTCGTACTCGTCGCGCAGTTCGAGGATCATCTGGCAGAGCCGCCCGATGGTCCGCACCGTGTGATATGGATCGTCTTCACGGACGGGATGCGCGTATCCCGGCGTGAACCGGGCTTCATCGTTGCGTGGCAATCATCTCCCTCTTTTCGTGTTCGCGCGACAGAAAATCACCCGCCTATCTGTGTGCTCATTCATGGGTCTTCAGAAGCGCCAGCAGACCTGTTTCATCCAGCGTCGGCACCTTCAATACAGCGGCGCGATCCGCCTTTGAACCCGGTTCCGCTCCAATGATCACCGTAGACTTCTTCGTCACCGTGCTGACCGTCTGTGCGCCGAGCGCCTTCAGCCGTTCCTCCGCCTGCGGGCGGGACATGCTTTCCAGTCGCCCCGTGAGCACGAACGTCTGCCCGGCGAGCGGCTGCGGTCCGGCTGGCGCGGTGCGCGGTTCGTCGGCCATGCGGACACCAACGGCAGCAAGTTTGGCGATCAGGTCGCGGTTGCGCGGCTCCGCGAAGAAATCTACGATGCTCCGCGCCACGATCTCCCCGACGCCGTTCACTGTGCCGAGGGCTTCGATCGGCGCGTTTTGGAGCGCATCCATGCTACCGAAGGCATTCGCCAGAAGCCCCGCCGAGCGTTCCCCGACATGGCGAATGCCGAGGCCGAAGACGAGCCGTGCGAGCGGGCGGTTCTTACTGCCTTCGATGGAGCGAAGGAGGTTCTCGACACTCTTCTCGCCGAACTTTTCCAGTGCGAGCAGTGGCGCGGGGTCGAGGTGATAGATGTCCGCGACATCGTGCAGGAAGCCGAGGTCCGCGAAGCGGTCCACGATCCGCTCGCCCATCCCCTCGATGTCCATCGCGCCGCGCGAGACGTAGTGCTTGATCCGCTCGCGCACCTGTGCGGGGCAGGAGATGTTCGTGCAGTAGGCCATCGCCTCGTCTGGCAGATGCTCGACGAGCGCGCCACATGCCGGGCAGTGTTCCGGCATGCGAAACTCCCGCTCGTCGCCGGTCCGCCGCTCCGTGACGACGCGGACGACCTGGGGGATGACATCGCCCGCCCGCTGGATGATGACGGTATCGCCGATGCGAATATCTTTGCGGCGAATCTCGTCTTCGTTGTGCAGCGTCGCGCGGGAGACGAGCACGCCCGCGACGTTGACCGGCTCCAATTCGGCGACGGGATTGAGGCTGCCGGTGCGACCGACCTGAATCGTGATCGCGTTGACGCGCGTCACGACCTGCGTCGCGGGAAACTTGTACGCCGTCGCCCAGCGCGGCTCGCGCGCGACATTGCCCAGTTCTTCCTGCATACCGAGGCTGTCCACCTTGATAACGACGCCGTCAATCTCAAAATCGAGCGCGTCGCGCTGGGCGTGCCAGTGCTGACAGCGCTCCCAGACGGCATCAATGGTGTCGCACGTCACGGCATGGGGCGAGGGGCGGAAGCCGAGGTCGTGAAGGCGATGGAGCAGTTCGCTCTGCGCGCGCACTGGCATCGCCGCCGGATCGGTCCAGTAGCCCGCTGCGTAGGCGAAGAAGCCGAGCGGGCGCGATGCGGTGATGGTTGAATCGAGTTGGCGCAGCGAACCAGCCGCCGCGTTGCGCGGGTTGGCGAAGGTGGCGAGTCCGTCCCGCGCGCGCTCCTCATTCAGGCGATGAAAACCGGAGCGCGTCAGGTAAACCTCCCCACGCACCTCGATCGTGCCGGGCGCATCCTCGCGCAGTCGGAGCGGGACCGTGCGCACGGTGCGGAGATTGGGCGTCACATCCTCGCCCGTGAAGCCGTCGCCGCGCGTCGCACCGCGCACGAACCGGCCGTCGGTGTAGGTAAGGGCGACGGCGAGGCCGTCAATCTTCGGCTCGACAGCAAAGGTGATTGTCCCGCGCCCGGCGACGCGGTAGACGCGCTCCGCCCAGGCGTGCAAATCCTCCCGCGAGAAGACATTGCCGAGCGAGAGCATCGGCGCGGGATGGGTCACCGCGCCAAACTCCGCCGACGGTGCCGTGCCGACCCGTTGGGTTGGGGAGTCGGGCGTGAGGAGTGCGGGGTATTCGGCTTCGAGCGCGCGCAGTTCGTTCATCAACGCGTCGTATTCGGCATCGGTGCGCGTCGGATTGTCGTGGATGTAATACTCGACATTCGCGTGGTCAATCTGCTGTCGGATGGTCTCCACGCGTTCCTCGACCTGCACCGGCGGCGCGGCCTGCAAGGTCGCCTCGATCTCTGCCTTATCCGTGACGCTCACGCGGGGATGCTCCTTCGCTCGTGCTGATCGCTGCGGTGCAGTATATCATGTCCGTACGGTGGACAACCGGGGAACAGGGATGAAACCGATTGAACCGCAGAGACGCAGAGAGCGCAGAGAGGAGAAGAGGAATAAAGGGAAAGCAAAGGGGAATAGAGGCACCCATTCACTGATGACCGATCTCATTCCTCTCTTCTTTTTTTTCTATCTTCTCTCATCTCTGCGTCCTCTGCGCCTCTGCGGTTCAATGGTTTCGACCAGCTTGTATAGAATGAGGAGAAGTGATGAAGATGGGGGCGCAGTATTTTGTGCTTGCCGTCGCCGCCGGTGCGGGCGTCGCGGTGCAGTTCGGTGTCAATGGTCAGTTGCGGCGTCTCTCCGGGCAGCCGATTTGGGCCTCGTCCGTCTCCTTCGTGGTCGGGACGGTGGCGCTCTTGCTCTGCTTCATCGCGACGCGGCGGACGTGGCCGAGCGGCGGGCAATTCGCGCACGCGCCGTGGTGGATCTGGATTGGCGGCTTGCTCGGCGCGTTCTACGTCGTTGTCAGCGTGGTTGCTGGCCCTCGCTTGGGTTCGGCGGCGCTCGTTGCCTGTGTGATTGCGGGCCAACTGGCTGCGTCGGTCGCGATTGACCACTTCGGGTGGATCGGCTACGTCGTGCATCCAATCAGCCCCGGTCGCATCGTCGGAGCGATCTTGCTGCTGGCGGGCGTCGCGTGCGTGTTGCGGTATTGAGGGAACCTAAGTACGTGCTGGTAAGTTCTTGCAGTATGTCTTGTGCGGGTGGCTGTCCTTCGCGCCGACCGGGCGTCCTGCCTTGCGTCCCGTCGGCGCTTTGCGATGTCCATCCAGGAACCATTGCGGCACCGCATCCACGATCAATCGCTCCGCACCGCCAAGCCGATCCAACCCGTCCATGATTTCATCCACGAATGTCCGCAGATCGCGTGCCATACTGCCCAAAGGGCCCCGCCGCGCACGTCCCGCTTCAGATACCGCCATTCCCGCTCCTTCTCATGCAGATGCGGACTGTACTTCGCCAGCCAAATCAGATGCAACCATGCCGCGCGTGCCGCCAGCGCCCGCTCACTCGCCGCGCTCGTATGGCATGAGGCGTTGTCGAGGACGAGAAACACCGCCCGTCCGGTCGTCGTGTGCCGCTGATCGAGGGCCGCACGATACTGGGCGAAGCAGGCGCTGTCCTGCCCGCCACAGACCACCTCCACCCGCCCGCGTCCCCGACTTTCCTTGCTGCCGAAGACTGTTACCCGCCGATTCACTCCCACCGAGGCAATCCGTTGCTGCCTGCCGATCCGATGCCACTGCTTGGCCAAATAGGGATTCGTCTCGACATGCGTCTCATCCTGGTATTGCCGTTCGTACTGCGCGGGTTCGCTCGCCACCTTTTTTTTCGGTGACTATGCATTTGACAAAGCAACAAGGATGGTGCTATGATCCTCGATACGAGGCTAGGAAATACGCCTCGGTGGTTCTTGACGCCGCCGAAGGACTATACCATGCGGGTGCCGGATGAGATTCGAGAGTGCGTAGTATTTCTTGGGGTTGTCGTTACGGGAGAGACGGGGCGGATTGAACGGCGATTGCTCGGTACGGCGTTTATCATTGCAATGCCAGCACAAGACCCGTCAGTTTCACACGCCTATCTCGTAACGGCAGCCCATCTACTGGATAAGATAGGCGTCAATCAGTTCTTTATCCGGGCAAACACCGTCAGTGGAGACGCTGATTATATCTATGGACGCCTCGACAGTCCGGAAACTCGCTGGTGGCTCCATCCCACTAACCCCAAGAACGTTGATATTGCTGTAATGGATTGCGCCCTTCCGAGCGACAAATGGAGTCTCAGAGCAATACCAGCGACCATGTTTCTTTCGGAGGACGTGATTGCGGAGCGAAACATTGGGC
>JALYUS010000410.1 GCA_030853625.1 Chloroflexota bacterium | reverse complement strand
CGCGACATCTGGACGCCCTCGTGTCTTCCCCCTATGATTCTTGTCACTGGCGCGGCCCGCGAAGGCGCGTCCGGTTTGGGATAATGAGCGATGAACGAAAAGCGAGCGACACGCTCCACGTATTCAGAAGGGTTGGGGAAGTGAGAACACGATTGATGGCTCCGCGCATACACGCATCCGGCTTCGGCATCGCGCTACTCTTCGTTTTGCCGATGCTGCTGGCCGCCTGCGGTGGATCGAGCACGGCGAGTACGCCGACCGTCGCGAAGCCGACGACCGCACCGGCAGCCGCCACTACGAGCGCTGCCAGCCCAAGCGCGGCAAATACGGTGGCTCCGACGACTGTCAGCGCACCGCGTGCGACCACTGCCGCTTCGTCCGTGCCCGCCGCGACCGCTCCTGCTGCGTCGAGCGCCGCTGGCACGACAACCGCTTCCACGACAACGGCAGCCAGCACGGGCGCTGATCCACGTGGCCCGGCGCCCGCCAAGCGGGGCGGTGGCGGCACATTGCACCTACTCTTCTGGCAGGCGCCGACCGTTCTCAATGTCCATCAGGCATCATCGGGCAACGGCAAGGATCAGCAGGCGGCGCGCATCGTTACCGAACCATTGGCCGTCACCTCAGCGAATGCGCTGACGCCAGATGTGCCTGTACTCGTCAAGGAAATTCCTTCAGTGCAGAATGGCGAACTGGCGGCGGACGGCACGAGCGTGACCTGGAAACTGAAGGATGGCGTCAAGTGGTCCGACGGCACGCCGTTCACGTCTGCTGATGTCAAGGCGACGTATGATTACGTCAGCAACCCGACCAGCGCCTCGGCGGACATCACCTCCTACTCCAATATCGCCACCGTCGAGACGCCGGACGCGACGACGGTGAAGATCACCTTCAAGCAGCCGACCGCCCTCTGGTGGCTGCCCTTCACGAACTACACCGGCGTCGTGCTGCAAAAGGCGCAACTGGCCACATGCACGTCGCCGCAGAATTGCCCGGCCAACACGAATCCCATCGGCACAGGGCCGTATAAGGTGAAATCCTTTACCCCCGGCGACAATGTGCAGTTCGTGATGAACGAGAATTACCGCGACGCGAATGCCCCGTACTACGACGCGATAGATTACAAGGGCGGTGGCGACGCGGGTACGGCGGCGAAGGCGGTGATCGCCGGCGACGCGGACTACGCCTGGAATTTGCAAGTGGCGCCGGATATTCTCAAGCAGGTGACGAGCGCCGGGAAGCAGTTGAATATCACGACGGGCAACGGCGTCGAGCGCATGTCAGTCAACTTCACCGATCCGAACAAGGATGTGAATGGCGAGAAATCCTCGTTGCAGGCGCCCCACCCGTTCCAGTCCGATCCGAAGGTGCGCGAGGCGTATTCGTGGCTGATTGACCGCGATCCCATCGCCAAGAACCTCTATGGTGAGGCCGCCGTGCCGACGTGCAATGTCCTGCCGAGCGTGCCGCCGCAGACCGTCTCCAAAAATACCGTGTGCGGCTTCGACATCGCGAAGGCGAACCAACTGCTCGATCAGGCGGGCTGGATGAAAGGTGCGGACGGCATCCGCGCCAAAAACGGCGTGCGGATGCACGTCGTCATTACCACAACGATCAATAGCGTGCGCGAGAAGGAAGAGCAAGTGATGAAGCAGGCCTTCCAGCAGGCCGGGATCGAGATGGAGATCAAGAACGTGGACGCTGGCGTCTTTTTCGGCAAGGCGGACAACCCCGATGCTTTCACGCGCTTCCAGCGGGACTTGCAAATCTTCAGCGGCTCGCCCGGTTATCCGGATTCACAGGCCTATTTCGACAGTTGGACGACGGCGCAGATCGCCCAGAAAGCGAATGGCTGGGGCGGCGCGAATGTCGAGCGCTTCTCGGACCCACAGTTCGACGCACTCGTGACCCAACTGAAAGGCGAACTCAATCAGGACAAGCGCAACGCGCTCCTCATCCAGTGCAACGACTACATCGTCAGCCACGACGTGAATATTCCAATCGTGGATCGTGCTGCCGTCAGCGGCCGCCGCGCCGATCT
>JALYUS010000389.1 GCA_030853625.1 Chloroflexota bacterium | reverse complement strand
ATCACCTCCGCGCTGCCGTCGCTCAGTCCGTGGCGCGTCGAGATCTGTGTGGCGTTCGTCGGCCTGATTATCCTCGGCAACCTGCGCGGCATCCGGGAGAGTGGCTCGATTTTCGCGGTGCCGACCTATCTCTTCATTCTCAGCATCGCGGTCCTGATCTTTCTCGGCGTCTTCCGCTCCCTGACGGGTGGCGATGTGGCGATCAATGCCCCGCGCGAGTCGGTGAACGCGGTGGAGGGCGTCTCGCTCTTCCTCATTCTGAAAGCATTCACGGCGGGGTGTACGGCGCTGACGGGTGTGGAGGCGATCTCGGACGGTGTCCCCGCCTTCAAGAAGCCGGAGGCCGACAACGCCGCGAAGACGCTGGTCTGGATGTGCTCCATCCTCGGTGCGATGTTCATTGGTCTCTCGTTCCTCGCGCATCGCTACGGTATCGTGCCGAATGCCAAAGAGACGGTTGTCTCGCAGATCGCCCGCACGATTATCGGCCACAACTTCTTCTACTACTTCATTCAGGCGATGACCGCGCTGATTCTCGTCCTTGCCGCCAACACGAGTTTCGCGGACTTCCCCCGCCTCTCGACGTGGCTGGCGAAGGATCATTTCATGCCCAAGCAGTTTCTCTTCCGGGGCGACCGGCTCGCATTCAATACGGGTATCGCGGTGCTCGGCGTCCTCGCGACGATCCTGCTCGTCGCCTTTGGCGGCCAGACGGACCGACTGCTGCCGCTCTACGCGGTCGGCGTCTTCACGGCGTTTACGCTCTCCCAGTTCGGCATGGTGTTGCACTGGTACAAGGAGCGCGGCCGGGGATGGACGCGCCGTTTCGCGCTTAACCTCGTCGGTGCGACGGCAACCTTCTTCGTCCTGATCCTCGTTGTCCTGACGAAGTTCACGGGCGGTGCGTGGATCGTCCTCATTCTGATGCCGCTCCTCATCCTGCTCTTCCGGGGCATCAACCGCCACTACGTCCGCGCGGCGGCGGAACTGGCGCTGGGCGACGACGATGCGCCGAGCGCCTATCAGAAATCCGAGCAGGTCGTTATCATCCCGATCGCGGACATGAACAAGTCCACCGTCTACGCGCTGAACTACGCGCGCACCCTCTCGCCGAAGGTCGTCGGCGTCCATGTGACGGACGATGCCGAGGAGGCGCGCCATTTGCAGGAGAAGTGGGAGAAGTGGGGCGAGGGCGTCAACCTCGTCATCCTCGAATCGCCCTACCGCTCGCTGATGGCGCCACTTCTCTCGTACATTGACATGGTGCAGAAGAAGCGCCCGAACGCGATGATCACCGTCCTCGTGCCTGAATATATCCCGGCCCATTGGTGGGAGCAGATTCTGCACTCGCAGACCGCGCTCCGCATGAAAGCCGCCCTCCTCCTCCGCCCCAACACCGTCGTCACGAGCGTGCCATACCACAGCAAGAATTAGGGGAAAGGGTATCCCGCACTCCTTCCCCTGTTGTTGCCTTCGCGCCACACTTCGAGTATTGTACGGACACCGGAACGGCGAGTGATGCAGGGGTGCGGGAGCGTCGGTTTCCGGGTGGGGAGCGGGGAACACAGGTGCCACGAACCAGAGCGGACAACGAACGTATCGTGCCCGTGATCGCCTTCTTCAATCAGAAGGGCGGCACGGCGAAGACGACGAGCACGCTCAATGTCGGCGCGGCGTTGGCGGAGCGTGGCCACAAAACGCTCGCCATTGACCTCGACCCGCAGGCGAGCCTGACGATGGCCCTCGGCGTAGATGTGCTAACGCTCGAATCCTCCTCCTATGACCTCCTCGTGGACGACACAGTGGAGATCGCGGATGTCGCGCGGCAGACGACGATTGAAAACTTCTCCGTCGTGCCGAGCCACCCGGACCTTGCCGCCGCCGAACTGCAACTGCTGAACACCCTCGAACGGGAGCGCGCCCTCGCGCACAAGTTGAAACCGGCGGCGCTGGCAGCGCTCGACTATGAGTTCGTGCTGATTGACAGCCCGCCCTCGCTCAATGTCGTCTCGATCAACATCCTCGTCGCGGCGGATTACCTGATTATCCCGATCGAGCCGCATCCGCTCTCGGTGATGGTGC
>JALYUS010000315.1 GCA_030853625.1 Chloroflexota bacterium | reverse complement strand
GTTAGAGCGCTTTGCAGAAATGCAGCCACAGGAGTATCATGCAAGTCATGAAAGCATATTCCACTGATCTGCGCCAGCCTATCCTCGTCGCCGTCCAGGCGGGCAACGCCAAATCTGCCGTCGCTCGCCGCTTCTGCGTCGAACGCTCCACCGTCCGCCGCCATCTGCGACAAGGGGAGCAGACTGGCTCCCTTGCCTCCCGCCCGATTCCCGGCGCTACCCCTGCCATCGCGCCCGCGCAGTATCCAGCGGTACTTGCCCAACTGCAGGCCATGCCGGACGCGACGCTGGCGGCGCATTGCGCCCAGTGGGAGCAGGATCACGGCGTGCGCGTGCGCATCAGCACGATGAGCCGCGCCCAACGCCGTGTCGGATGGACACACAAAAGCGCCTGATCGCCAGTGAGCGGGACGAGGCGGCGCGTGCGGCATGGCGCGAACAGGAAGCGCTGACGGCGGCGACGCAGTATCTCTTCGTGGATCACTGTGGGGGGCAGATGAATATGACGCCCCGCTATGCACGCGCCCCGCGCGGTGAGTGGGCATACGGGTCCGTACCGCGCACTCATCACACGACCACCACGGTGTTCGCTTCCCTGAGCGCACGCGGGATGGGGGAATGCATGACGATTGTGGGGGCGGCGGATGGGGATGCGTTCGTCGCCGGGTGCCCTCTGGGCAGCATGCGGGCGTTCCTCGTACCGATGCTCGTGCCGAGGCTCGTGCCGAGGCAGGTGGTCGTGCTCGACACTCTGCGCGTCCAGAAGGATGCGCGGGGCGCACCGCTGAGCGCTGCAGCGGGATGTCGGCGCTGCTCCCTGCCGTCGTATTCGCCGGACTTCAATCCGATTGCGTTGGCGTTCAGCACGATCAAGACGGCGATGCGCCGGATCGCGGCCCGGACGCACGACGCGCTGGTGGATGCGCTCGGGCCGACCCTCGACACGGGAACGAACGCGGATGTGGTCGGCTGGTATCACCTTTGTGGTTACTCCTTGGAAGTGGTGCACCCTTCATGAGAATCGCTCTATTGATGGACAATGAAGTCCATTCCCTGCTCGGCAGCGTTCTTGAAACGCATCCTTCCTTCCTGATCGCGACCGTCGCCGGAGACGTGCCGCAGTTCAGCGAGACGCCGTATGCGTTCACCCGCACGGCGGAAATGCTCTCACTCGCTTACGCGATTCCGGAAGGTTCGGCGGCGCATCAGGCGTTGCGGCGACACAACAGCGTCACGTTCCGCATCGGCACGTCCGAGGATGTTGCGTGGCTGGAAGGGAGCGGGCGCGCCGTCATCGTCCATGACCGGGCAGTGAATGCCGACCTGTTGCGGCAGATTAGTGCGCGGACGGCGGATGAATCAAAGCCGGATCCACGTACGCATCGCGCGGTGCGGATCGTGCCGGAGACGGTGACCGTCGCGATCCGGCAAGACGGCACGTTTCACGTGCAACGTATCGCCTTCGCGCCCGGCGCGCAGCGATGGGGCTATCCGGGCAGCACTGTCAATGAGCGGTTGGAGCGGTTCGCGGCGGTGACGCGGGCGAACGTCGTGCCGGTGATGGCGATGCCGGTGAGCATCGGCGCGGCACTGGCATGGCAGCGAGCGGGCGTCTTCCGGCCACTGCCCTTCGGGCTGACGCTTGTCGGCGCGGTGGCGGCGCACCTCGCGTCGAACGTCACGAACGACATCTTCGACTTCCGCTCCGGGGCGGACGAGCGGGCCATCGCGATGGCGGCGGAAGGGACTTTGGACACCTCCTCCGGCGCCCTCACGGGCGGTCTCCTCTCCGAGCGGCAGGCGAACCTGCTCGCGGCGGGTTTGTGGGGTACGGCGCTCCTCTGCGGCGTTGGGCTGACGAAAACGACCGGCCCGGCGGCGCTTGGCCTCGCGGCAGCGGGCTTTGCTTTCGGCACCCTCTACGTCGCGCCGCCACTCGCATACGGCTACATCGGACACGGACTCGGCGAGGTGGGTATTCTCGCCTCATTCGGCATTCTGCCGACGCTCGGTTCCTATTATGCGCAGACCGGCAAACTCGATTGGGCGCCGATGATCGCCGCGCTCCCGCCCGGTCTCTTCACGACGGATGTGCTCCTCAATCACCACTTCTTCCACTGGCGCTCCGACAAAGCGGCGGGCAAGATGACACCCGTCGCCGTGCTTGGCGAGGAAAAGGCGGCGCGCCTTTCGCGCGGGATGGTATTCGCGGCGGGCGTCTCCGTCCTCATTGGTATCACGGCGAAGGTCTACCCAAAGATTGCCCTCGCCAGCCTCTCCACCATCCCGCCCGTGCTGGAAAAATTGGGCGAGGTGGGCGAAGGCAACAAAGGGGTCGCCTTCTACGGCGAGATGATGGACCGCACGGTCAAAGGCAGCAGCCGGATGGGATTATACCTGCTCGCCAGTTTGATACTCAGCGGTATCATGGAGCGATTGCGCAGCAAGCGGCGGAAATGATGAAGCGCAACCCCTAACCGATGCATGATACAGTGCCGGGGGCGGAAAGTAAGAAGGAGAGCGACATGCTGACGAAGTACATTCAGGCCGCGATGCGTCATGCG
>JALYUS010000289.1 GCA_030853625.1 Chloroflexota bacterium | reverse complement strand
CCAGTCCCACCTGCCCCCTCGCCACGTCCGCTGCCGTCCTCACGCCTCGGTCCCGCTCCGAACACTGGGGGGAGTACCACGCCGAGTCCGGTGCCGCCGCGATCGGGTGGCACATCGGGGAGCGTGATGAGTACTCCCGCGCCAATCCCAGCCCCACGGTAAATGGTGGAAACAACGCAATGGCATCGGGGGCGACACATGCCGCCCCCGGCAGTATCGCGATGGTGTGACCGCAGATCCGGCATGGCTGAACTGCGCCCGGTTATTACCGCGACATCGGGATCGGCGCGGGAGTGCCCCCGCTCGCCGGACCGGTCACGCCGCCAGACCGGGAGGGCGGCGCGGGGAGTGGCACGGTCGGTGGTGGCAGGATGGGGGCGGGACGCGGTGCGGGCGATCCGGTCGGCGCGCTCGGTGCGAAGAGCGGTACGGGCTGGTATGGCCCGTAGGGGAGGATGTCCGATTCGGTGAAGCCGAGCCAGTTCTGCAAGAGCGCTGCGTAGACCTCGCGGAAATCATGCTGCACCGTCAGGTTGCCGTTGTTCATGGCGGAGAGGCCCGGTGCGACGCCATAGATGCCGCCCTTGATCGCTCCGCCCATCACAAACAAGGGCGCGGCACTGCCGTGATCCGTCCCGTGCGAGGCGTTCTCCGCCGGGCGTCGCCCGAACTCCGAGAAGGTCATCAGGGCGACGCTGTCCGCGTGGCCATGCGCCGTGATGTCCTTCCAGAAGGCGGCGAGGCCGTCGCCGAGCGTCTGCATCAGGCCGTCGTGCGTGCTCCGCTCATTGGAGTGGGTATCGAACCCGCCCGTTGCGAGATAGAGCACCCGCGCGCCGACGCCGCCCTGGATTAGTTGCGCGATCGTCTGCAATCCCGCTGCCAGTTGCGAATTCGGGTATGGCACTGCCGGGGTGTAGCCGCTCGCCGCCTTCGCGACGCCCGCCATCGCGTCCTGCGCGATTGTGTGACTGGCGGTGACGAGTTTCTTGTAGCGGTTCGCCGTCGGGGTCACGGTATCCATGTAATCGAAGATTGCCGCGACCGCGCCCGGATCAACCCGACCGACGGGGCGGTAGGTGAAGCCACTGAGCGCGCCGCCGAGGGAGATGTTCGTTGGTTGCATGCCGACCAGCGCCTGTGGCGTCGTCACACCGAGCGAGGCGGCGACGAGCGCGGGATGGTTCGAGAGGTGGTCGAGCGCGTGGCCGAGCCAGCCGAGCGAACCGACGTTCTGGTCGTCCGCCGTCATCCAGATTTCTGTCCCACGGAAGTGCGAGAAGTTCGGGGTCGGGTACTCGACGCCCTCGACGACCGCGAGGTTGCCCATATCCCAGAGTCCATGAAGGCCGCCGAGATTGGGATGCAGGGCGAGACCGTCCGCGAGCGGCAGTACGGCGCTGGCACGCTGGCCAATCGTCGGGCGCAATTGGGCATAGAGCGGATCGGTATACGGGATAACCGTGTTCAGGCCGTCGTTGCCGCCGCCGAGTTGGAGCACGACGAGCGTGCGAGCCGTTGGGTCCGCCGGGACGGTATTGCGCACAGTGACGAGATTCGGCGTCGTCGTCGGCGCGGCGCTCACCGCATCCCCGAACCCTCGGAAGAGCGGAATACCCGTCGCCGTTAGCCCAATCCCAAGGGCGCTGCCCGCACCATACTTGAGGAATTGGCGGCGAGAGCCGACAAAGGGTTCGCGTTCATAGGTCATCGTCGCTGCGCTCCTTCAGAAGTGCTGAGTGCTGAGTGCTGAGTATTCTGGTTTCTGGCTTTCGTTTCTGACTACTGACGACTGGCTGCTGGCTACTGCCCGCCTACCACGCCTGATAATCCGGGCCGGCGAGGACGACCTGCGCGACGGCGCGCTGCCCATCTGTGCCACTGCCGAGCGTCAGCAGTTTCGCCTGCACATCGGGAGGGATGAGGATGCCGCCAAGTTGGTCCGTCAGTTGGACGAGGAACGCGCTCGTCGCCTTCCCCGCGAAGATGGGCGACGTAGCGATGAACTGCCCCGCGAGGTTGTAGCGCAGCAGTTGATTGTCCGGGCTGATCCACGCGGCGCCGCTTGGCCAGCCGCCGACATTCAGCGGCCGAAAGAGCGACATTCCCTGCGCGCTCAAGGCATTCGCCACCATGTCGTCCGTCGCGCCAACGCCGAGGCCGCGCAGGAGGCCGAACGTCCAGGCGGGCGGGTTCTTGAAGTGGGCGGTCGTCGCGCTCGCAGGGGTGAAGGCGGCGCTCAGGAAGAGGGCGCGGAGCACGCTCTGAATCTCGCCACCGGTCGCGTTCCAGGCGGCGATTAGCGGCGCGAGATCGCTTGCGGCGGGCGTATCGCCGCAGAACCAGGTGAAGAGTTTCGTGCAGAGGTGCGTCGCCGTCGCCGGATGCGCGGCAAGCATGTGGGAGAAATCGTCGAGGCCGAAATTGCCCGTCTGGCCGAGGAGGGTCTTTGAGCCGCTATCGAACCGGGTGGGGTCGAACGCGACGATGCCATCGTAGGAGAGCGTCCAGCCGGTGCAGGCGCGCGCCGCTTCCCGCACGTCGGTCTCGGTGTAGTTGCCGAGACCGATGCTGAAGAGTTCCATGGATTCGCGCGCCCAGTTCTCATTCGGGTGCGCCTTGACGTTGGTCGCGTTATCGAGCCAGATCAGCATCGCCG
>JALYUS010000273.1 GCA_030853625.1 Chloroflexota bacterium | reverse complement strand
GCCGGATACTGCGTACCCGACCAACCCCGCCACGACCCCCTGCGGCACGGACCCGGACGGCGGGAGGAGGTACACCAAGGACGACTCCTTCTACTTGGCCCAGTGTTACGGAATCTGTCACCAAGTGCAAACTAGGCCGGGAATACGCGTCGCTGTCAGGGGGCAGAGGAACGGGCATCGGATCGCTCGCGTTAGACGGGAAATCGCCCGATCACCCGGTCATACTCCTCTTGCGCCTCGCCGATCGCGAGACGGGAGTAGACCTCCAACGATTGCTGACTCACATGTCCTGAGTACGGCTGGATCAGCGCGTCATCAATCCCCTGCTTCTTCAGCCACGTCAGCAGGAAATGCCGCAGTTGGTGCGGTGAGATGTTCCGTTCCAGTCCCGCTGCCTCGGCATAGCGCTCGAGCATCCGCCGCACGCCGCGATCACTGTACGGCTTCTTCCAACTCGACTCGAAGAGGTGCGTCGCGCCCTGTGCACGCATCCGCTGCATCTGCAGCGCCACGGTTTCCTTGAATCCATTAGGGAAAGGCACGACGCGATCCTTTTTCCCTTTGCCCGCAGTGATCCGGATCTGGCAACGGTCAAGATCAACGGCGGTGAGCCGGATATTGATGAGTTCGCTGACCCGCACGCCCGTATATAAGAGCGTCTTGATCAGCACCATGTCGCCGACCTTCCGTGCCTGCCAGACCGCCTGGTAGTAGCGACGCAACTCCTCCTCGCTCGGCACATGCGGCAGTCGCTTCGGGGTTCGTGGGCGCTCCACCGCCAACTCCGCGCGCAGATGCCGGAAGGCCTGCCTGAGGTACGCGTCATCGGGGCGCTCATCGCGTAAGTGACGGGCCAACTGCCGCGCTTTCGTGCGCGCCGGCGTCCGCTGCGGGGGCCGCTCTGCTGCGCTCATCCGGTGGCCTCCATCTCCTCGAGTGTCAGGCGCTCGGTCATGTCAAGACGGAACACCCCGTACGGATTGACGTGGGCGTAGATCAGCGGCGTCAATCCCCGGAAGTCCTCGGGCATCATGCGCGCCAGCCACGCCGGTTCCGCCAGCACGCGTTGAATCATCAGGGTGTTAATCAACACCAGCGCGTTTTGGACGAGGGTCATGCAGAGAATGGAGACCTCTTGGTCGTCGAGCCGGTTGGTGGTGATCTCGCCACCCTTGCCGTAATAGATGAAGTTGTTCGCACTGTTCCAGTTCTCGACAACCTGGAGCCCTTCGTGGACCTCGCGCCGGACCGCCTCGTCGCGCAGGTAGGCGCAGAGGAAGATTGTTTTGACCGCCTTGCCCAATTCGGCGAGCGCCGCGTAGGTGGGATGCTGCACGTTGTTCCGCGTGAAGCGCCGCAGGATTGCCTCGGTCTGGGCGGTGCCCAGCCGCAACGCCGTCGCGTACTTGATCATCTCGTCGTATTGCTGGCGGATCAACTCCCAGTTGATCGCGCGCGTCAGCACGGGCTCCAGATGCGGGTAGGCGTCTTTTTGACCGGGAAACGGCAGGGCGAGCTTCTGTGCATGCACTCCCTTGAGGCGCGGCATCAGTTGGAAGCCGAGGAGATGGGTGAAGGCGAAGGCGACTTCGCTCTGCCCGTGGGAGTCGACGTAGTTCTTCTCGACGGTCAGATCGGTGCAGTGCCGCAGCACCCCTTCGATCATCGCCGCCACCTCGGACGAGGAGACGGTCTTCAACTGCGAGTAGAAACAGGCGGCTTTCTTTTCGACGTGCCAGTAGATCATCACCCCGGGACCGCGATGGCGAATACTCCATTCGGTGCGGAGATTCTGGTCCCACGCGCCGACCTTCCGCGCGTCCGACGCGCACGCGGTCGTCCCCTCTCCCCACACCTGCGGGTTGCGGGCCGCGAGGATGGCGTTGACGAGGCGCGCCATCGCGTCACGCAGGTTGTCGCGGGTGATGAAGCGCCGACGGACATAGCGGAGGTCGGCATAGCTTTCGTCATGCTCGCCGGCGGCGATGCGCTTGAGCCCGGTGTTGGTCCCCAACCCGTAGAGGCACAGGAGCAATCGCCGTTGCACCGTCGCGGAGTCGAGCACTTCGCGCGAGGCGACGCTGGTGAAGGCCTGCGTGAAGCCGACACGCAGATCGGCCTCCTTGAGCATATCCAAGAGGCTGGTCATCGACCATCGCCGCCCGATCTCGCCCTTCAGTCGGGTCAGCGTCGGTGGCTCGGGCAAGGGGGCGAGTGGCGACACCTTGATCCAGCCGTGGCGTTTGGGCAGGATCGCCACGCCCGCGTTCCGTGGCATCGCGCGATCGAGCCCCGTCAGCGCCGCCGTCATCTCGTCCTGTAACCCGCGCACGAATGTCTCGCTGTCGAGTGGGAGGTCGAGGCGCTCGTAGTAGGTGGTCCGCTGCGCGGCGAAATCGGCGGGGAGATCCTCGTCCGGATTGCGGTACCGATCCGCGCCGACCACCCAGATCTCCTTGCACCGCAGCTTGTCGCGCAAGGTCTGCAAGACGCAAATCTCGTAGTTGATCCGGTCGATGCGCGGTCGCCCCTTGGCGTCGGTCGCAATGACGGCCTCGGTCCAGCCGGGTAGCACGACCCCGTCGACGGGGACATCTTCATCGGCGGGGAAGCGGTGTATCTTCTCCGCCACGTGGCGCCGCAGGAGGTCCAGCGCGCGGATCACCGGGGCGTGCGCGGCGTTGTTCGAGCGGAACGCCAATACATCGAGCAACTCCGGGAGCACCCGGCGATAATGGGCGCGATAGGAGGCGCGCAGGTGGGGCTGCACATGCAGGCGGTAGGTCGGACCGGTCGCCTTGTACTCGCGCACAAGATCGCGCAGCGTCTGTTCGCCGCCAGCGGCAGGGTAGACGACCTCGCGCACTAGACCGTCGGGATGCTCCACGGCCGCCTCGGCGACGTGGTAGAGGATGTTCGGCTTGCCGGTCACGCGCTTGAAGTCGGCAAGGAACTCCCGCTCGACCCGCCGCTCGGCGGTCGCGCCGATTTTGTGCACCATCGCGATCAGCAAGTCGATCAGGCCGTCGGTGATCTCCTGCTGACGGGGCAGACACAAGGCCGCGACGAGCGTCGCCCGCACTGCGTCCGGGTGGGCGCGTAACTCGCTGGGCGGTTCGGCTGCGGCCCGTTGCCGGTAGCCATGCAAAACTTTCGGGGCGACTTCAGCGAACAGATCACCGGGCAGCGCGACGTCGCGCACGCGCCGGAGCCGGTCGATCTGGGCAAACACGTTATCGAGACGTAGGCGACCGGGGTCCGCTTTGAGGTCATGGAGGGTCAGTTGGTCACCTGCCGCATCCTCCGCAGTCGGCGCCTCCTGCTCCTGGGCGCTGTCGGGGGCGAGTAGGGCATCGATCCGGGCGAGGCCATCGGGACCGATCCGCGTGAGGACGCGCTGGTAGAGGCGCTCCTCGTAGGTCCGCAGCGCGGAGCGGACGATCCGGTCAACACGGCTCAGAGCCGGGGGCTCAAGATGGCAGGCCCGACAGCGCGCATGGACTGCGGCGTGCAGGTGATCGAGGCGATGATCGTGCGGCAGAATCTCCCGTGCGAGCCACGCGGCGAGTTCCTCGGCATCCTGCACGGTCGCTTCGCGAAAGCCAAGGGCGTGGCGGATCTGGGTGCGATGAAACGCGATCGTGCGACCGGTCCACCGGTATTGGGCGTACAGTTCGGGTGGGAGCGCGAGTTGCCGCGCAAGGAAGACGATGACAGCGGTCGGAATATCCCCCTTGTGCGGAGGGAACTGCCCCGCATACTGGAAGTACTTGAGGAGCAAAGCGAAGCCAAGGCGGGTCGAACCGCGCTTGTTTGCGAGCAAGTCAACCTCGTGCGGGGAGAGCGTCCAATGCTCCGCCAGCTCATCCGCCGTCCATTGCCGCTTCATGGTGCGCCGCCTCTCGGTTCTGCCACGCTCTCAGCACGATGGGGCAAGTGCCGAGAAGGGGAAGAGTCGGCACTTCTCCGCCATGTGAGGAGTGTACGTACTACGAGCGGGGCGCGTAACGGGAGAATAGATCGGTGAAGTGCGGCACCGAGAGAGAAAGTCGGTACTTTTCCGGCGAGGGACGCTTAGCGCTGCCGCGGTCGCGCGGTCGCTTGGGTTGCCAGCCGCCCCATGATCCCCGCGAACCAGTCCAATGCGCCCGCTGTTTCGACCCAAGTCGTGATCGACTCGGCGACGTACGACACCGCCTCGCTCTCGTCCCCCATCCCGATGTAGCCCGGCAACTCCTCCGGTAACTCCCGCAGGCCGAAGAGGTAGAAGGGGACGTGAGGATTCGTCCGCAGCGCCGTCTTGAGCGCCCGCGTCGCCGCCGCCCCCGCGCCCTTCCGCCGGAAGGTCAAGAGGGCGCGCGTGTACGCCCACGCCGCGCTCCCCTCATCCGGGTACGCCTTGAGCAACCGGTCGAGCGCGTCGTCCTCCCCCGCGGCCAGCAGCCAGTTGGCGAGCAGGTAGCGGATGCCCTGATTGTCGCCGGGATTGAGACGCAGCATGTCGGTCGCATGGCCGATGGCGTCCCGCCGCTCCCCGAGCACCCAGAGCACCTCGGCGAGGCCCTGCCGCGCCCGCATGTACGGCCGCGTCTCCATGATCCCCCAGAAATGCCCGACGTCTTCCGTGAATGGCCGCGGGCCGAGCGCACGTTCGCCCGCCTCCACCCCGTGTTCGTAGTGCGCCTTCGCCTCCAGCGGATCCCGGGTCGCTTCGGCGAGGAGGACGTACGCGTCGGCACAGTCCGGGGAAAGCGTCAGCGCCTTGCGCGCCAACGTCACGCGCCGCTTGCCCGTGGCCTCCAAGGCCTGGTAGACCACTTCCTGTGCCTGGTCGAGCGGCGTGTCGGGCACCGCGTCCGGGATGCCCCCGGTGGCGAGCATCTGCTGGATGAAGACGTTCGCCTCCTCGATCGAGGCGAAGTCGTGCGATTGGAGCAGCCGGCCGATCTGCGCCATCTGCTGCTCCATCAGCCGCCGATCCGGCAGGCTGGTCACGGGCGCCGCCGCACTTGCGGGCGGTCGAGCGCCACCGGTCTTCTTGCGCGCCATGGTCGTCACCTCCGCCCACGGAAAAGGCATACGCTCACCGCCGGGTGTCACGCGATCAGTATACGCCCGAGCGCGGACGCACTACTTTGCACTTGGTGACAGATTCCGTAACACTGGGCCAACCGTGCGGCCTGTGCGGCGGTGGTCAACCGCTGGCGAACGAGCGTGCGCTCGACCTCGATAAGGATCGCATCCGTCCAGCGTACCTGGCAGAGGCCTGCCTCGGCGGCGCGCAAAATCGTATCGCGCACCGAGAGCGGCACGAGCACATTGGCGTCCGGCAGGATCGTGGGGATCGGCACCGGTTAGGCGGGATCAGTTTCGAGCGCACTGAATGGGACGTCACCGAGTCCCGCGTCCTGGCTGAGTTGCGTGAGTTCCCGCAAGGCCGTCCGGCGCGTGGTGTCGCGCTCCCGCTTGTAGGCCAGCAGGTCCATACGGCGAATGTGCCGCTGCCGCCCCGTGCCGGTGAAGCCGATCGCCCCCGTGTCGAGGATCTGGGCGAGGTAGTCGTAGGACACGTTGAGCAGTTCGGTAGCCTGCTTCAAGGTCAAGGATTCTTCGTCGTGCCGCGCTGCCGTGTGCGTACTCGTTGGTGTGCGGGTGGCCATCGCTTCTCTCCCAATGCCAGCCATCCTATGCGGAGACCAGCCCAAGTTTCACCAAGCGGATCGTCAGTGCCTGCTGGCTGACGCCGAACGTCGTGGCGAGCTTCCAGACGGTGCGCTCATCATAGAGATCGATTTCGTGACCGTCGAGCGCTTTCTCGAGGACGGCCGCAGGCATCAATAATGCCGCCGCGAACGCGTTCGCCTCGATCTCCTGCTGATAGACGCCATCCGCTGAGGAACTGTCCCGATAGAAGGTCAGCGTGGAATCCACGAAGAGCTTCGCTGCGTCGCGGTGGAGCAGATAGTGCCCGAGTTCATGCGCGATGGTAAAGCGCTGGCGGTGGGCGTGATGATCTTCGTTCACGCCGATAGCAGCGTGCTCGTTACGGACGACGAGCATCCCCGATATCGCATCTTCAAGCGGCTGTGCTATTACGCTGACGCCCAACCGATCGGCGACGGTGATCACATCGATCGGCGCGCCCTGCACGTTCGTCTCGCGCAACACCTGCTCCGCACGACACTCGATTGCATCGGTCTTCACGAGACTCATGATTCCTCCGGAAGTTGCTTCAAGAGCATGCGCGCGAGCGAAGCGGCCATCGGGGGCATCACGGCAGAGTGGCCATCGACGGTCACCTCTTCACGAGCGTCATCCTGAACGACGTCACGCAGCGCGGGAAGGAGGTCTCCAATCTCCATTTGGAGGATGTCACAGTATCGGTATAGGAGATGCAGCGGCGGACGTTGCGTGCCGGACTCGATGTTCGCGACCGAGGTGCGTTCCACGCCAAGCCTCTCCGCAAGGTGTTGCTGGGTGAACCGTAGCGCCTGCCGCTGCGCCTTGAGGCATGCACCGATGGATGTATAGAGGAGTCGCTCGTTAATCACCATGCTGTCAGTATGTCACCGATCGTTGTATGCGTCAATATCGCTGACGGTCATTTAAATTGACTTTGATAGTGTGGTTGACTTTCTCGCGCTCGGCTGGTATCGTATTCTGCGTAGTGTACGGACATGATCGAGCCGGGTGCTACAGCGTCTGATCGTCTTCCGCTCAAGGAGTTCCGGCTCATGCACACGCTCACATTTTACCCCATCGGCAATGCGGACTGCTATCGCGTGGTGCTTGCGAACGGCAAGCAGTTGCTCTTCGACTACGCGGATCGGCGGGTCGCGA
>JALYUS010000271.1 GCA_030853625.1 Chloroflexota bacterium | reverse complement strand
AGGCGACGACGGTGACGACGTACGCGGCCCCGAAGGCAGCGGCCCCGGTGGTGCAGGCAGCGGTGGCGCCGGTCACGCAGGCAGCGGCTCCGGTGGTGCAGGCAGCGGTGGCGCCGAAGACGCCGGTAATCGTCCCAGCGGCAGCGGCGCCGGTCGCGCAGGTAGCGACGGTACTGAACGTCCCGGCAACGCAGCAGGCAGCGCCGGTTGTGGCGAAGGCACAGGTAACGACGCCTGCTGCCACCGGCACATCGGTGGAACCGGACAATCACCGGGGATAAGCCCCGCAGCGCGCCCGATTCTGCCCCGACACACTCGACACGAAGCCCCGTTCCAGTCTCTGGAGCGGGGTTTCCTTGTGGGTGAATCTGGAAGCCGATGAAATGCAAAGACATGTGGCGCCCGTCCATGAGCGCGGCCAATCGCTGCACGGTAGCGGCGGCATTCGCTAAACGTGATGCCTACGCGGAGTATGACGGCATGTCTATTAGAGCCAGCCCTTCCGTTCCGCAATGCGCGCCGCTTCCGTGCTGTTGCGCGCCTCCAATTTCTGGATCGCTGCGGAGAGATAGTTGCGCACCGTGCCGTCGGAGAGGCTGATGGAGCGGGCGACCTCCGCGATGCTGAGGCCGGTGGCGGCGACGCGCAGCACCTCGCGCTCGCGCGCCGTGAGCGGGTTGTTGCCCTCGCTCAACGCGGCGGCGGCGAGGGCGGGGTCAATGATGCGCTCACCCGCCATCGCGCGCCGGATCGCCGTCGCCAGTTGCGCGGCAGGGGCATCCTTGACGAGAAAGCCGACGACATTGTTTTCCATCGCGCGGCGCAGATAGCCCGGTCGCCCAAACGTCGTCAGGATGAGGACGCGGCACGTCGGCAGATGGTCGTGCAGCGCGGCGGCGGCCGTCAGGCCGTCACCACCCGGCATCTCGATGTCGAGGAGCGCCACATCGGGTTGGGTAGCGAGCGCCAGTGGAAGGACTGCATCGCCGCGCGCCGCCTCGGCGACGATCGCGATGTCGCCCTCGAGTGCCAGCAGCGCCGCCAGCGCTCCTCGGACCATTGCTTGATCCTCCGCCAGCAACACGCGGATCATGACGGAGTGCCGAGCAATGAGCAATGAGTAGTGAGCAATGAGTTGAGGATTCGCGGGTTGGTATTTCGTGCACCATGTGCCGCAAACATCAAACACCGATCCTCTCGTTGCTCATTGCTCATTGCTCGGCAGCGAGACGAAGAGGCGAAAACCGCCGCTCGCACATGGCCCGGCGTCGAACGAACCGCCGTGAGAGGCAGCGCGTTCCGCAAGGCCCGTGAGCCCGTTCCCGCTGTCGGCGGTAAGCGGTGGGTGATACGCAGTAGCCCACTGCGTATCACCCACTCCATCGTCGGTCACTTCGACGCTAGCCGTATCGCCCGCCCGTCGCACGCGGATCGTGCAGCAGCGGGCGTGGCTATGCCGGATGATGTTCGTCACGCCCTCGCGCACTGTCCACGCCAGGGTGGCATCCACGGTGGGGGGCAGTCGGCGGTCGGCAGTCGGCAGTGGATGCGCTTCCCTTCCCTCCACTGTCCACTGCCCGCCGCTCACTCCATCGTCCACGTCGCAGGCGATCCCCGCCGCCGCGAGCATGATCCGCGCGCCCGGCAGTTCGATTGCCAGTGTCGGTTGGCGATAACCGGCGACGGCCTCGCGCACCTCGCGGAGCGCCGTGCGCGCGACGCCTTCGACATCCCGGATTTCTCCCGTGGCGCGCTCCACATCCACCCGCTGCAACCGCCCCGCCAGTTCACTCTTGAGGACGATCAGGGAAAGACTATGGCCGAGCAGGTCGTGCAGATCGCGCGCGAAGCGGAGCCGTTCCTCGGCGACTGCCTCCGCCGCCGCGAGGCGGCCGATCTCTTGCCGTGCGGCGCGTAGTTGCTGGATAGTAGTCAGCATCCCGGAGACACCGATCATGAGGACCGACACCGCACTGACCGTCGAAAACGAGGGATTGATCGCGGACCAGCCACGCGCCGCAGCGGTCACGCCCACCGCGAGAAGGGTAAAGCCGGGGATGGTTATCACCGCGACGCGCACCGGGAGTTTCATGCCCGCCGCAGAATTCGCGTACAGCACAAACCACAGCCATGTACTGCTGTAGGTAAGAGTCAGGAACAGCACATCCACCGCGATCACCGTGAGCAAGAGCACATAGGTCCGCACCTCTGCTGCGGAAAGCGGCGCCAGACGAAACGGTTCACGCAGCATCACCCAAAGATAAATGCTCACGAAAATTACCATCCCGATCAGAGCGACGACCAATCGCCCCGGTGAGAGGTGTGTCCGCAACAACTCGCGGAGGGGATAGATCAGGAAGAAAAGCACGCCAACCGTTATGAACAGCCAAAATGCGGATGGGACGGGACGATCGGCAGGCAGAGGAAGACGCGCCGATAGCCGCCACAGGCGGGGCAGTGGTTCGGTGTCAACGATCTGGATGTCGTCCGTCGTCGCCATTGATGCTCCCTTTCTCCGCATTGTAGCATCGTCTGATCCGAGACACAGAATACGAGCGATGCGGTTGCCCGCTGCCGCGAGGCGCATGTGACAGATGTCATAGCCAAATCAGGATGTTCTTCACTTACGTCGCTACTCCATCGGCCCTACAGTGATGACAGGGCATTGATTCGGCTCGGTATCACTGGGAGGTTGCTCATGTCAGGCTTCACGCGTTGGATTCTTCGCCACAAATTGATTGTCGCCGTGTTTTGGCTCATCGTGACCGTGGTCGGTATCCTCACCGTCTCGCAAGCGAGCGGAGCGCTCTCCAAGCAGTTCTCCTCGCCCGGTCAGGAGTCGTCCGTCGTGAATGACACGCTCCTGCGCACCTATGGCATCGGCACGCCGCCCGTCGTGCTCATCGTCACCCTGCCGGACGGCACGACGGTAGACTCACCCGGCATCGCGAACCAACTGACGGGCGCGCTCGCCACGGTCAGCGCGGCGGCGCCGGGCGCGCATATCGTTTCCTATCTCTCCACCGGCGACCACTCCTTCGTCTCGCAGGATGGCCGGACGACCTTCGCGCTCGTTGATACCTCATCCAGCCCCGTCGGTTTCGCGGACGGGACGCCGGGATTGAAGCAGGTGCAGGCGGCGGTGCGGGATGTCCGGATCGCGGGCGCACCCTTCCATGTCACCGGCACAACGGCGCTCAGTAGCGCCAGTGCGGCGAGTGGCGGCGGCAGTGTCCTCACCGAATCTATCATTGGCGGCCTGGGCGCGCTGATTATCCTCGCCATCGTCTTCGGCTCCTTTCTCGCCCTCGTCCCCTTGCTGATGGCCGTCCCGGCGATCATGACCACTTTTCTGCTCGTCTGGGGCGTCACCACGATCACCGACATCTCCTTCATCGTGCAGTTCCTGATCGGGCTGATTGGCCTCGGCGTCGCGATTGACTACGCGCTGCTCATCGTCGTCCGCTGGCGCGAGGAGCGGGCGGCGGGGCGAAGCAACACCGATGCCGTCCAGTGTGCGATGGAGACCGCCGGCGCGGCGGTCATTCACAGCGGCTCGACGGTCGCGGTGGGGCTGCTTGCGCTCGTCGTCCTGCCGATTCCCTTCCTGCGCAGCGTCGGCATCGGCGGGATGCTCATTCCGCTCGTCAGCGTCGTCGTCGCGGTCACGCTCCTACCCGTCGTCCTCGCCACTGTCGGGCCGTGGCTGGACTGGCCGCGCAACCGTCGCGAAGCGCACGTCAGCCATGCCTGGACGGCGTGGGCGCGCATGGTGATCAAGCGGCGCTGGATCGCGGCGGGCGCGGCGCTGCTCATTCTCGGCGCGCTGCTCGCGAGCGCCATCACCCTCAACCCCGGCGACCCGCAGGCGGCTGCCCTCGCCCAATCCGGCGACGCGCGAGACGGCCTCGTCGCCCTTCAGAATGCGGGCATCGGCGCGGGCGCGCTCACCCCAATCTACGCCCTCGCGTCACCGGCGGATGCCGACGCGGTCGCCGCGCGCCTCGGCCAGGTCGGCGGCGTGCGGACGGCGATTGCCCCCAATGATGCTGCATGGCGGCGCGACGGATCGGCGCTGATCACCGTCATCCCGACTGCGGACGCCAACTCCTCAGCGGGCCGGACAACCCTCACCCACGTCACACAAGCCGCGCACAGCGGTTCACCGCAGGCGCGCATTGGGGGCGACGCCGCCGCGAACGCCGATTTCGTCGCCGCCGTCTACGGCAACTTCCCTTTGATGATTGCCTTGATCGCTTTCTTCACCTTCCTGCTGCTGGCGCGGGCCTTCCGCTCGCTGCTCTTGCCCCTCAAGGCGGTGCTCCTCAACGTCCTCTCGGTCGGCGGCGCGTGGGGCATCCTGTCGCTCATCTGGCAGCACGGCTACGGCTCCCACTTGATCGGCGGCGTCACCGCGACGGGTTCGATCACGGCGTGGGTGCCACTGATGGTCTTCGCATTCCTCTTTGGTCTCTCGATGGACTATGAAGTCTTCATCATGGCCCGGATGCGCGAGGAATACGACCGGACGGGTTCGACGGACGCGGCGGTGATCGAGGGGATTGGCCGGACGGGGCGGCTCGTCACCTGCGCGGCGCTGATCCTCACCCTCGCCTTCGTCTCGATGGCCTCCGCCCCCGTGACGGAGATCAAGATGCTGGCGACCGGTCTGGCAGCGGGCATCCTGCTCGACGCGACGATCATCCGCGCGCTACTCGTCCCCGCACTCGTCTCCTTGATGGGCCGCTGGAACTGGTGGTTGCCGACGCTCCCGGCCCGCCTCCTGCGCCTCGCGCCATCGCTCCCGCGTCATGAATCACAGCCCCTCGTGACGACGCTCGTTCACGAAGAACTCGATTAAAGAGAACCCAGCACAGAGAACACGGAGAACACAGAGGACGCAGAGAAGAGAAAAATATAACTCCTCCTCTGCGCGCTCTGTGTTCTCCGTGTTCTCTGTACTGAATCTTACCCGACGCGCTTGAATTTCTGGAAAGTGTGGCAGCCGTCCGGTACGAGGCCGGGGCGGACGCCCATCGTGTATGTTACTTCGCCCACGTAGAGATCGCCGTGCGAGTCCACCGCGATGTCGTGCGGCCCGACGAAGTTGCCCGGCGCGCAGCGATCTATCCCGCCCCAACGCGCCAGAACATTGCCTGCCGCGTCGTAGACGCTCACCCGGCCCGGCCGCTCATCGTCAATCGCTCCGAGGCGGGGCGATTGATCGCCGGGGCGGTGCAGCAGTTCGGCGACGTAGATTCGTCCTTCGCGGTCAATGGCAATGTTCGTCGGGCGCTGCACGTCATGCCACTCCTCCAGATACTCGCCGTCCGGGTTGAAGAACTGGATGCGGTCGTTCTCCCGATCGGCGATCAGCACCCGGCCGTCCGCCGCCACCGCGACGCCATGGACGAGGTTGAACTGCCCCGGACCGATCCCCGGCGCCCCCCACGTCTTGAGCAGTTGCCCATCGGCGCTGAAGTGGTGGACGCTCGCGTTACCATAGCCGTCGCTGACGTAGAGATCGCCGTTCGGGGCGAGAGCGACGTTCGTCGGTCGGTTGAAGGGTGGGCCACCACGCGTGATGCTTGCCAGCGAGCGCCCGTCGTACCCGGTATCGGAGGCGACGCCCGGCGTGCCGATCGTCTGCAACAGTTCGCCTTCGGGCGTGAACTTGTAGATGACCTGCTTGCCCTCATCCACGCAGTAGACCGAATCATCGGGCGCGATCGTCAGGCCGTGCGTACGCGGTGTGAAGAATCCCTCGCCCCACGAGCCGACATACGAACCATCCCGATTGTAGATGATGACCCGTTCCTCCTGACGCGTAATGATGAAGACGCGGTCGCGGGAATCGGTCGCCACGCCGACGACATCAGCGTGATGATAGCCCTCCGGCAGTTGCTCCCACCCCTCGATCACTTCGTACCGCAGGTTGCCGTTTGTGCTCGTCATGTGCCTTTCCTTCCCTCACGATCGCGCCTACTATCATTATCAACGCTGGATACAGCATAGCATGGAGAGTACCGAGCAATGAGTGGGAAGCAGGCCCCTCATTGCTCGTTGCTCATTGCTCGTTGCTCGTTTCAGGCACGATCAGGCAGTCCACCACGCGCGCCCCGCCACCGCGATCGAAGACGAGGAGCGGATTGATGTCTATTTCCCGGACGACGTCCTTCAGGTCGAGACAGAGCCGCGAGAATTTGCCCAGAATAGCCACGACGGCGTCCGTATCCGCTGGGGCCGCGCCCCGCGCGCCGGTGCCATCAAGGATCGCCGCGCCGCGCAGTTGGGAGAGCATCGCGCGGCTATCATGGTCGGTGAGCGGTGGTACGCCGAGCGCGATGTCCTTCAGCACCTCGACAAACACGCCGCCCAGCCCGACCGCAATGGCGGGACCATACGCCGGGTCCTGCGTCATGCCGAGGATCATCTCCCGGCCGCCCGTGACCATCTCCTGCACGAGGACGCCCGCGATCCGCGCGTCCGGCTTGTACCGGCGGGCATTGGCGACGATCGTCGCGAAACCGGCCAGCGCCGCCGCATCGTCTCGCACACCCAGCAGCACGCCGCCCGCCTCAGTCTTGTGGGTGATGTCCTCAGACTCGATTTTCAGCGCGACCGGGTAGCCGACCGCGCGTGCCGCCGCGACCGCCGCATCCGCCGTCGTCGCGAGCGACTCGCGGGTCACGGGGATGCCGTAGAGGGAAAGGACTTCCTTGGCCGCGCGTTCGACGAGCGGCGTGCCCGCCGCCGCCGCGACGAGTGCGTGCGCCCGTTCAGCGAGGACTGAATCTGTTGCCGACTGGAAGGAGCGCCCGCGACGGGTGCCGACTACCGACTGCATGCGCGTCCGCTGAAATTCCGCATATTGGATCAATGATCGCACCGCGCGCAGCCCATTATCCGCGCCCTGGAGAAAGGGGATGCCGCCCCACTGCGTCATCGGCTCAACCGGGTCCTGACCTTCTCGCCGACCTTCGCGGACCCGCCCGGCGACGAGCGACATGATGAGAAAGACTTTATCGGGGTAGCGGTCCGGCATCGCGCGGAGGATTTCACCCACCGGCGTCGCGAGGTCGAAGCGCTCGGGGACTGCCTGACCGTAGAGCACGATGTCGATGTTGGGATCCTCAGCCATCGCGATAAATGCACCTTCGGTGATCGGTGGTTGGGACGCCGCTTGCCCGGTGACATCGAGCGGGTTGCCGATCGTGCCGAAGTCCGGGATCACGACCTGCAATTTTTCCACCGTTTGCGGCGCGGGTTGCGGCATCGCGACGCCGAGGGCATGGCCGAGATCCGACACCAGGCCGCAGGCGCCGCCCGAGGAGAAGATCGCGCCGACGCCGCTCCCCTGCGGCAGCCGCTGCGCGTGGAAGACCGCCAGCGTCTCATTCATCTCGTCCAGGGTATCAACGCGGACGACGCCATACTGCCGCATGATCGCGTCCGCGATGGCGTCGGAGCCGACGAGTGAGCCGGTATGGGCCTGTGCCGCCCGTCGCCCGCCCTCGGAGCGGCCGATCTTGAGGACGACAATCGGCTTCTGCCGCTCCGCCGCCAGCGCGGCGACGCGCAGGAACTTCTGTGGGTCGCGGAACTGCTCGATGAAGCAGCCGATCACGCGCGTCTCGTCGTCCTCGACGTAGTAGCGCATGAAGTCCGTCGCATCGAGGTCCGCTTCGTTGCCCGTCGTCACGATGTAGGTATAGCCGAACCCGCGCTCGCTCGTCGGCGTGACGACGCAGTACGCGAGTAGCCCGCTCTGGAAGACGAGGCCGATTGGCCCGCGCGGGACCGTATCGTACGGCCCCCAGATCGCGATCATCTTCGCGGGTGTGCTGATGATGCCGAGGCAGTTCGGGCCGACGACGCGGATGCCGGTGCGCCGCGCGAAATCGCGGATTTGCTTCTGCCGCTGGTGCGCCTCGCCATCGCTCTGCTCGCCGAAGCCGCTGGTAATGATGTTGACCGCCGCGACGCCGGCGCGCTCCGCCTGGCCGAGTACATCGAGGACGAGAGGGCTTGGCACGACGACAATCGCCTTGTCCACGCCGCCGGGGATCGCGTCGAGCGTCGGATAGCACGGCGCGCCGAGCACTTCCGTGTGCCGGGGCGTGACGCCGAAAATCTCGCCCGCGTAGCCACCGGCGATGATCTCGCGATGGATGTTGTACGCGAACCCCTGGCGCGGCGTCGCCCCAACAATCGCGAGCCGCTTCGGGTGGAACAACGCCTCCATCGCCCGCGTGAACGCTGCCTGCTCGCCTGCCGCGCCGTCTGGTCCCACCGTCTGGATCATCGCGTCCCCTTTCCTTTA
>JALYUS010000237.1 GCA_030853625.1 Chloroflexota bacterium | reverse complement strand
CCGCAGATGCGGTCAAGCGTGACGAAGGACTGCGGATCAATACCACTGGGACGGCGGACAACCATCTTTCGGCGAGAGGGGAACCTCTTTTATCTCGCGATGTCGGTTAAGAAACCTTATGCGACATTTACGTCATAGGTGATGTTGGTACCATCGTCACGCGTACCACGGTCCACCGGGTAACCACTGTTGCGTGAACGGCAGGCCTGCACTGAGCGCGTGGGTCGGAGGCATGAGGAACGGTCCGAGCGCGGCGACCATCTCCGCGAGGGTGGCCGGTGCGCCTGCCGCCCCGCCGCGGCGGAGGAACGCCTGCCACTGGCGCTGCTTCGCCGGGTCCTCAGCGAATGCGGCGGTGAGCGCGGTCGGCGGATCGGTGGGCAGGGTCGTGCTCCGCCGCGCGAAAGTCGCGCCGATCGCCGCCGCGAGGGTGGCCCCATCGTAGGCGAAGTCGCGCGCGAGGATCCACGCGTCGAAAAAGTCCTTCATCCTGCTGTTACCGACGCCGAGCGAGACTATCGCCTCCCACTTCTCCGCAACGACGGTCTCCCGAGGGTACGCGCGCAGGCGGGGCGCGGGGAACGGCAGGAGCGTGGGATAGTCGACCTCCGCAGCGGGCGGCGTGATCGCGTCGCCGAAGCCGACGTCGATCTGCACGTCGGTGTGGGCGTTGCCGAGGCGGGCGGGGATGCGGATGCGGACGCCGCCGTATTGCTCCGCGTCGCGGATTGACGCCGCAGTGGCGTCGTCGGGAAGGAGCGTCAGCCCGTCGTCAGCGACGGCGACGGCGCACACTTCCCGCATCATGGCGCCGACGGCCTCCGGGTCGTTCGGGCCGAAGCCTTCGAGATCGATATCCCGCGTCGCGCGGTAGGATTGCACCGCCCAGATGGCAAAGAGGGATGCGCCTTTCAGGACGAAACGGTCGCGGTGTGGGGAAAGGGAGAGCCGGTAGAGGAAGCGCTCGACGGCGAAGCGGTTGAGCAGGAAGTTGAAATCCTCGCCGCGCTCGCGGGCGCGCCGCAGGAGCCGGTCGCGCACCGACTGCGCCATGTTCGCGGTCATGCCTGCACCGCCTCGAGGTAGGGGCGCATCACGTTCGCGACGCGGTCCACCTGCGCCGCTTGCCAAATCTCGTCGGCCGTCGCGCGCCTGCCGCGCCATGCATCGCCCAGGGCCTCGATCGCCACGTCGAGGCCGATCTTGTGGCGATACTTGAAGCAGTCCGCCACCGTCTTGGCGATGCTGTACACCCGCACGTCCTGGCCCTCGACGCGATGGTGCTCCACCGCCGTCGAGCGCGCGGTGCCGCCGAAGCGGACAATCCGGAGCGGTGGGTACGGTACCTGCGGCAGGCGGGCCTTGGGATCGATCGCCATCCAGACGTCGCGCGGCGCCTGCGTCGTCAGATTGTGGAAGCGCAGCGCCGAGAGGAGGCAGACGACGCCGGAGGGCACGCGCAGGCACGCCTCGACCAGCGTGTGCATCGCGGTGATGTCGGCGCCCTCCGCGCCGTCCGCGAGTGCGTAGATGCCCCGGGCGACGCGCGTGAGGACCCCGCGCGCGGTGAGCCGCTGGATATATGTCGGGGCGATCCCCTGGTCGCGCAGCGCGCGCGCGGTGACGATCCCGTGCCGCCGGGTGAGCGCGAGGACTTCATCGGTCCGTGTCGAGGCCATGCCGCCTCCCTGTGTTATAAACCGTCGGTGCTTATCACTATCTACCGACATATTATAACAGATGACCCCCTCGGAAAGCGCAGTTGTGTATGCTTAGAGGGATATGTGCTGAGAAATACGAATCGCCTACGAGATCAGTCAGCGTGCGGCAGCGACATCGAACCGAACAGTTGCCCGTATCAGTCGGATAACCGTCCCCACAGGGACACTTCGGGTATCTGTTCAGGGTTGAGGGGAAACGAGAAGCGCGCGACAGGCGGTGAACGGGTTCTCTCCCCGCACTCGCCATGTCCCGAACAGCGAGGCGAGCGTCATCTTCGTCGCACTGCCCGCCGTTGAG
>JALYUS010000234.1 GCA_030853625.1 Chloroflexota bacterium | reverse complement strand
CGACATCCTGACCGTACAGGACAAAAACGTCTCGGAGAAGGGTTAGGAAACGCCCTCTAACAAGTCAAAAGTAACAAGTCTAAAGAAGCCGACGCGCGGATCCCCCTTGTTACTTTCAACTTGTTACTTTTGACTGAGAGCGACGAAGGAGCGAAGGATGTTAAACCGATTTACGGAGAAAGCGCAGGAGGCGACGCTCGCGGCGCAGGAACTGGTGATTGCGAATCAGCAGAGCCAGATGGAGCCGGAGCATCTGCTTGTCGCGCTGCTGGCACAGGAAGGCGGCGTTGTGCCGCAAGTCTTCCTGAAGATGAACGATAATCCGCGCACGCTGCTCGCGGAGGTCGAGGCGGAGGTGGACAAACTCCCGCGCCTCTCGTCTCCCGGCACGCCAAGCATGTCCGGTCGGGCGCAGAGCGTCCTCGTGCGCGCCTCGGAGGAAGCGGGCAAACTGAAGGATGAGTACGTGAGCACGGAGCATCTGCTGCTCGCGATGCTCGACCCGAAACTGGGTGGCGGCATGGAGCGGATTTTCCGCGCGCACGGGGTGACGCGAGACAAAGTGCTTGGCGTCCTGAAGGAGATTCGCGGCAATCAGCGCGTCACGGATCAGAACCCGGAAGGGAAGTACCAGGCGCTCGAAAAGTACGGGCGCGATCTGACGGAGATCGCCGAGCGCGGCAAACTCGACCCGGTGATCGGCCGCGATGAGGAAATTCGCCGCGTCATTCAAGTCCTCTCGCGCCGGACGAAGAACAACCCGGTGCTGATCGGTGAACCGGGTGTCGGTAAGACGGCAATCGCCGAAGGGCTGGCCCAGCGGATTATCCGGGGTGACGTGCCGGAAGGGTTGAAAGGTAAGCGGATCGTCCAACTCGATATGGGATCGCTCGTCGCGGGGGCGAAGTTCCGGGGCGAGTTCGAGGAGCGGCTGAAGGCCGTCCTCAAGGAAGTGCAGGAGAGCGAGGGGGAGATCATCCTCTTCATTGACGAGCTGCACACCGTCGTCGGCGCGGGTGCGGCGGAAGGCGCGATGGACGCGGGCAATATGCTCAAGCCGATGCTCGCGCGCGGCGAACTGCACACGATTGGCGCGACGACGCTGAACGAGTACCGCAAGTACATCGAAAAAGACGCGGCATTGGAGCGGCGTTTCCAGCCGATCCTCGTCGAGGAACCGAACGTCGAGGACACGATCTCGATCCTGCGGGGGCTGCGCGAGCGGTACGAGGTGCATCATGGCGTCCGTATTCAGGATGCCGCACTCGTCGCCGCCGCCGTCCTCTCGCATCGGTACATCGCCGATCGTTTCTTGCCGGACAAGGCGATTGACCTGATGGACGAGTCGGCGGCGCGGCTGCGGATGGAGATAGACTCGATGCCCGCCGAACTCGATGAGGTCGAGCGGCGCATCATGCAACTCGAAATCGAGCGCGAGGCGCTACGCAAAGAGAGCGACCCCGCCTCAAAAGACCGCCTCGCCATTATCGAACGCGAGATCGCGGACCTCTCCGAGCAGCGCGACAGCCTCAAAGCGCAGTGGACGAGTGAGAAATCGGTCATCACCAGGCAGCGCTCCGTCAAGGAGCAGTTGGAGCAGACGCGGCAGCAGATCGAGGCAGCCGAGCGCGCGGCGGATTATGGCCGGGCAGCGGAACTGAAGTACGGCACGCTGACGCAACTCGAACGCGAGTTGGCGGAGACGCAGCAGAAATTGGCGGAGCAGCAGGCGCACGGCCAGATGCTCGCCGAGGAAGTGACGCCGCAGGACATCGCGGAAGTGATCGCCCGCTGGACCGGCATCCCAGTCTCCAACTTGCTGGAAAGCGAAGTGGCGAAACTGATACACATGGAGGAGCGGCTGCATCAACGCGTCGTTGGGCAGGATGAAGCGGTGCAATCGGTGGCGAACGCGATTCGCCGCGCCCGTGCTGGCTTGCAGGACCCGAACCGGCCACTCGGCTCGTTCATTTTCCTCGGCCCGACCGGCGTGGGGAAGACTGAACTCGCCCGCGCGCTGGCGGCATTCCTCTTCGACAGCGATCAGGCGATGATCCGGCTCGACATGAGCGAGTATATGGAGAAGCACACCGTTTCGCGCCTGCTCGGCGCGCCGCCCGGCTACGTTGGCTACGACGAGGGTGGCCAACTGACCGAGGCGATACGGCGGCGACCGTACAGCGTCATCCTCTTCGATGAGATCGAGAAGGCGCACCCGGATGTCTTCAATGTCCTCCTGCAACTGCTCGATGACGGGCGGCTCACCGATGGGCAGGGACGCACGGTGGACTTCCGCAATGCGGTCGTCATCATGACCTCCAATCTCGGCAGCCAGACGCGCGCGGAGGAGATGCAGGAGCAGATCCGCCAGGGTATGGAAGCGGTCAAGGGCATGCTGCCGGACGAGATGGCGGATCAGTTCAATACGGTCAAGAGCGACGCCGAGGAGCGCGACGAGGACGACGTGCGGCGCGGCTATATGGCGTCGCTGCGCGAGCATTTCCGGCCGGAGTTCCTGAACCGGATTGATGAGATCGTCATTTTCCACCCGCTCGACCGCGAAGCACTGCGGAAAATCGTGGACATCCAGATGGCGCAACTAACCAAACGGCTCGCCGATCGCGGCATCGAACTGACGATGACAGACGCGGCGGAGAACTACCTCGCCCTGCGCGGCTACGATCCGGTTTTCGGGGCGCGGCCTCTGAAGCGGACGATCCAGAAACGCGTTCTCGATCCGCTCGCTCTTAAGGTGCTTGACGGTACCTTCCGCGATGGTGACCACGTCATTGTGGACCTGAAGCAGGGCGAACTCGCCTTCACGCACGCGGAGGCGCTGGCGCCTGCGGACTGATGATGGCGGGAACCCTAACCCCCCAACCCCCTTCCCTCTGAGGGAAGGGGGAGCGAGACTCCGGGAGATCGAGGTATTATGGGGAACGCCTCGGTATTGCAATGAGTCACCCCTTCCCTTGGAGGGAAGGGGCCGGGGGTTAGGACTCCCTGACAATACGCCGCTCGCTGTCGTTGACAGCGGGTGGCGTGTCCGTATACTTACCGGCATCAGTTTCGGGTGGGGAAACGGGAAGAACGTGGGGTGTGACATCCCGCGATGCGCGATCAGGGAAGCGGGGAGGCAATGCGGCTACTGCGACGTGCGGGAATCTCGTCACGCGGACGGATCGTCAGCGTGACGGTCCTCGGTCTGCTCAGTGTCAGTCTGATCCTTACCGCGTGCGGGCGGATTCCTGAGTCCGAGGCGGCAAAGAGCCGTCTGCCGACAGATACGCCGACGGTGATCGCCGCCGCGCAAGTTTCCGGCGGTTTTAAATTGGCTGAGACACCGACCGGGAATGCGACCGCCGGCCAGAATATTTACGTCCGCAGTTGCCAGGTGTGCCACGGAACCAACGGCGTCGCGAGCGATCCATCGCAGACGGCGCTCGTCGGCAACGACGGCGGGATCGTCAAACAGCAACTGGATACGTCGGCGAAGTTCGTCACTGCATTCATGAACAATGACAAGCATGCCAGTTTCAAAGACGATCCGAACCAGAATCTCACCCCGGCGCGTCTCGGAAACATTTACGCCTTTTTGATTGCCCAGATGAGTGGCTAAACGAGTCGGCAGTCGGTGGTCGCCAGTGGATTCACGTCCATTCTGCCGACTGCCGACTGAGAAGGGATTCCATGCAACGGCGGACGGGGCGAACTCGCGCATCGCGGGTCACGCCCGCCACGGAACAGATTGTCGGCCACGCGATGACCCTGCCAGTCGTCCTCGTGCCGGAGACGGTCGTCTTACCGCAGATTTCCGCGCCCCTCGTCCTCAACGACGAGCGAGCGGAGGCAGCGGTCGCACGCGCGTTTGAACGCGATCGTCGCATCCTGATCCTCGTTGAACAACACATGCCGGAACCCGCGACCGAATGGATTGACCGCCTCGTCCTGCGCGACGACGAGCCAGTTCCCGACGCGGATGGTGATGCCTTTGATGTGAGAAACGGCAGCCCCCGCGCCACGGTCGGCGTGATCGCGGAACTGCTGCAACCAATCCGGCGCCACGGCCCGCCGCAGTATCTCGTGCAGGGTCTCGGCCGCGGCGTCGTCGAGAGTGTCGTGCGCGAGCGGCCGTATCTCCTCGCGTGGGTCCACGAGCAGACGGACGTGGCCGTGCACACCGTCGAGGCGGTGGCGATGATGAGTGCGGTCATCGCGCTTGTCGAGCGGTACATCGCGCTGCTGCCGAACATCCCGGACGAAGTGATGGAGATGGTGCGCTCCATCGAGGAGCCGGGTCGTCTCGCGGACCTGATCGCGTCGTCGCCGGAATACACGCCCGCACAGCGCCAGCAAATCATCGAGATCGTGGACCCGCTCGCCCGATTGACGCGCGTCCACGCGATGCTGGCAGATAAACTGGATGTGCTCGATCTGCGCTCAAAGATCGAGACCGAGGCGCAAGCGAGCATGGATCATTCCCAACGCGAGTATTACCTGCGCGAGGAGTTGCGGGCGATCCGGCGAGAACTCGGCGAGGCGAACGAGGAGTTTCTTGCGGACGATCTGCGCGAGCGGATCGCCGCCGCCAACATGCCGGACGAGGCGCGCGCCAGGGCCGTCCAACAGGTGGAACGCCTCGAAAACCAGCATCCGCAAAGCCCGGAAGTCGGGCTGCTGCGGACGTATATCGAGTGGCTGCTCACCGTGCCCTGGAGTGTCGAGACCGAAGACAATCTTGACCTGAAGCATGCCGCTGCCGTCCTCGATGAGGATCATTACGGGCTGGAAAAAGTCAAGGATCGCATCCTCGATTTCATCGCCGTGCGCTCGCTCGCCGGCGACAAGATGCGCACGCCGATCCTCTGCTTCGTCGGGCCACCCGGTGTCGGCAAAACGAGCCTCGGCAAGTCCATCGCCCGCGCGCTCGGCCGCAACTACGTGCGCGTCTCGCTCGGTGGTGTCCGGGATGAGGCGGAGATTCGCGGCCATCGCCGCACCTACGTCGGCGCGCTGCCGGGGCGGATCGTCAAGGCGCTCTGCGATGCCGGGAGCCGCAACCCGGTCTTTGTCCTCGACGAAGTGGACAAAATCGGCACGGATATTATCCGGGGCGATCCCGCCTCCGCGATGCTCGAAGTGCTCGATCCGGAGCAGAATAATGCCTTCGCGGATCATTATATGGAAGTGCCGATTGATCTTTCGCGCGTGCTCTTTATCACGACGGCCAACCTGCTCGATCCAATTCCGCCCGCGCTGCGCGACCGGATGGAAGTGATCGAAATTTCGGGATACACCGATGTCGAGAAGGCGCAGATCGCGCGCGGCTTCCTCCTGCCGAAGATGCTCATTAGCCACGGTCTGACGCCGAAACAGCTCAAACTCCCCGATGCCGCGCTACGCCATCTGATTCACGAGTACACGCGGGAGGCGGGGGTCCGCAACCTCGAACGGGAACTCGGCGCGCTCGGCCGCAAGATCGCGCGGCGCGTCGTCAGTGGTGAGACAGGATCAGTCACGGTCAAGGCGGATGCGCTGACGACCTATCTCGGCGTGCCGCGCTATGAGTTTGGCGCGGCGGAAGAGCGCGCGGAGATCGGCGTCGCGACGGGTGTTGCCTATACGGAGTTTGGCGGCTCACTCCTGCCAATCGAGGTTGCGCTCGTGCCGGGTAAGGGCGACGTGCGCCTGACCGGCCAACTGGGCGACGTGATGCAGGAATCCGCCCACGCGGCGATGACCTACGCCCGCTCCCGCGTGGCGGCGCTGGGCATTGACCCGACCCTGTTCGAGACGCGCTCGATCCATGTCCATGTCCCGGAGGGTGCGGTGCCGAAGGACGGCCCGTCGGCGGGCGTCACGCTCGCCACGGCGCTCATTTCGGCGCTCACCGGCCGCGCGGTCCGCCATGATCTCGTGATGACGGGCGAAATTACGTTGCGGGGCAAGGTGCTGCCGATCGGTGGCCTGAAAGAGAAAATGCTCGCCGCGCACCGAGCGGGGATCACAACCTTTCTCATGCCGCGCCGCAACGCGAAAGACCTCGCCGATGTGCCCGCCGAAGTGCGAAACGAGATGGAAATCATCATGGTCGCGCATGTCGAGGAGATTTTGCAGCATGCACTCCTGCGCGATGAACCGCCCGCTCCCGCGACACCGAAGCCGAAACGGTCGCCGCGCCGTGCGACGACGACCGGCGCGAACTGGACGCCACCGGCGCCATTATCGGGTGCGGCTTCGTGCGATTGATTTTCGCGGTCGTGCAGCGCGGCGACCTGCCGGAGTTATTGAAGGCGCTGACGGGCGCGGGGTTCCGCGTCACGGTGATCCGCAGCCGCGGCGGCTTCCTGCGGATCGGCAGCGTCACGGTGATGATCGGGGCGGATGGCTCACTCGTTCCCGAAGTCTTCGCGATCATCAAACGTATTTGCCGCCATCGCGTCCGGCCCTCCTTGCCAATGGTCACGACCATCGAACCGGGTATTATGACAATGCCCTATCCGGTTGAAGTCGAGGTCGGCGGTGCGGTCTGCTTTACCCTCAAAGTTGCCCGTTTCGTCCGTATTCAGGGCCAATCTGCACGGTAATCCTGCTTTGTAGGGCCAGTGGCTGGGCGTTGCAGGAGGGCGATTCACGCATCGCCCGTACGATGAATCATGTCACGCCGTCTCGAATTCGCGCGTTTCCGGCAAGAGAATGGCGAGCGGAATACCGAGTAGCGGGATGAGCGTCAGCGCCTGGATGACGTGCGGCAGGCCAATATGATCGGCGATTAAACCAACCAAAATCGTGGCGAGCGCGCTGACGGTGTATTCAGCGGTGATCGCCAATCCCGCGCCGGTTGCGCGGTCGTGCGGCATCAGTTCCTGCATTGCGGCGAGTGTGACGGGCGTCGTACAGAGGAGGAGCAATCCGGCGAAGAAGAGCGCGATGATTGACGGCACGCCACGCAGAATCGTGAAAAGGAAGAGCGGCGGTGCGGAGAGCGAAAGCGAAACGAGGATAATCGGCTTCCGTCCGACGCGGTCACTGAGTGTGCCGCCGACGAAACCACCGATGACGCCCGCCAAGAAGAAGACCGAGGTCGCGATGCCCGCGTAGATCAGTGGATCCCCACGCTTCTTCAGGTATTCCACGATAAAGAGCGCGAAGGCGTTGAGGACGACCCCACGCACCATGATGACGCTGAGCAGGCGGCGCAGCGCCGGACCTTGCGTGCGAAGCGCGCCGAAGAGATCGCGACGCGTCCGGGGTGTTGTCCGTAACCGGATCGGCGCGAGGCCGAAGAAGGTCACGAGGCCAATGGCGAACGCCGGGAAGAAGGCAAGCGCCGTACCGTGCAGCCCGAAGTGATTGATGAGGAAGACGACGACAATCGGGCCGATGCTCCGGCCTAAATCGCCCCCATTCATGAAGATGGACATCCCCAGCCCCGACCGCCTGCCCGCCGATGCAGCGACCGTGGCAATCGCGGGCGCGTGGAACAGCGCGCTCGACAGGCCACTGGCAAGCAGCAGGAGGACGACGACCAGCGCGTTCGGGGCGATGCCGAGCGAGCAGGTGACGAGCGCGGTCGTGATCGGTGTGATAACGAGAAAGAGGCGAACGCTGGTGCGATCGGCGTAGTAGCCGACGACGGGTTGCGAGAGCGAGAAAAGACGTTGCGCGGGCTGCAAAAATCCGGCGAGAAAGAGGGAGAGGGCGAACTTATCGGTCAGGAGCGGGATAAGCGGCGCGAGAAAGGCGGGGTACATATCGTGGAAGAAGTGCGCCGCCGTAATCAGAAAGATCGTGCGGCGGTTGAACGTCTGCACTGCCGGTTTCGCGGTCGCGGTCGCTGATTCGGCAGCGGCGATCGTCGCCGCGTCGCTGATTGACATAAAAGCAGATTCCTTCCCATGCGGAACGATCGTATTGTAGGTAACAGTAGCATGCGTGGGAAGAGAAAGCAAGATTGGCGGAGAATTATAGCAAGAAGCGCAACACGTAAATCGTGCTGTCGGTCAGCGCGTTGAAGACAATGCGCGTGCCATCGGGGGCGACTTGCCATTCGTCCTGAGCGACGCGGAAGGGCAGGGCAGTGCGGTCGGTGAGGGGCGTCGTGCCGAGCGTCGCGGCATCAATGCGGATCAGTTGATCCGCGCCGTTGTCCGTCTGGAAAGGGAGCATGAGGAGACTTTTGCTATCCGGCGACCAGCGTACCCCGCCGACGAGCGGCAGTTTCCGCTTCGCGCTGCCATCCGCGTTGACGATGAAGAGGCCATTGTCATCGGGCGTCGCTTCGAGCGTCGCGAGATAGACGATCCGCGTACCATCCGGCGAGAGGCGGGCGGCGCGCGGCGAGAAGGCATCCACGACGCGGGTCAATGCGCCCGTGGTGATGTCGAGGACGTAGACGCCCGGATTGCCGCCATCCGTGTCTCGCCCGGTGAACAGGAGGCGCTGCCCATCCGGGAACCATGTGAGGCCCGCCGCCCGAACGGTGTTCCCGCGTTGACGGGCATTCGAGCCATCCGCATTGGCGACCCAGATACGGACGAGCCGGTCCACATTGGAACTCGGTTGCGCGCCGGGCGCCGGTGCGAGCCACGCGACCTGCCGCCCATCCTGCGAGAACCAGACGTACGCGGCGTTGTTGGCGATGGCTGCCGTGCTCTGCTTGCCGAACTCCTGAATGCGCGTCACATGATTCGTGAAGTCCGGGAAGGCGATCCGACTGCCGTCGGGCGAGACGGTCGCGGCGGAGGGGAAGAAGACGGTCGGTGGCCCGCTCGCGTCCGCCGGGACGGCCCAGGTCGCGGCGAGTGATTGATTTGGCGCAGCGTCCGTGTAGAGGATGCGCGTGCCATCCGGGTGCCAGACCGGGTTCCGGCAGCAGCCGCCAGTGGTCAATTGCGTGAGCGTCGGCGCGAACGGCGGCGCGGTGACGGTTGGTGATGGCGGTGATGGCGCGGCAGTGGTGGTCGCGGCAGCCGGTGGGGCCGGTGTGTCGGTCGCGATGAGTGGTGTCGCGGTCGCCGCATCCTGTGCGGCAGTTTGGGCGCGCGGCGTGACGGGGAGCGGGGACGGAGCAATCGTGCTTGGTGTGATTGTTGGCTGGACCGGCGGTGGCGAAGAAGGCAGCGCGGTGTGCGTCGTCCCATTGCTGCATGCGACGAGCAGGAGAAGGGCGATGAGCGAGAGGAAACGCGCGCTACGCATACGGCTCCCAGGTGGGATAGTTGACGATGATCCCGCCGCCGAAATGAATGTCCGGTTGGTCACGCAGTGTCGCCCACTGGCGCGGATCGCCGAGGTTCTGCGCGAAATTCGTGCCGCCTGCGCCGACGCCGAGCGTCAATCGGTCCCAGTCCGCCGGGATGAGGTTCATCGGGTTGGTCGTCCCGCTGACGCCGTTGATACGGATTTCCAGATGCAGATGCGGCGCGCGGTCGCAGGTCGGGCTGTACGGATCGCCGGAATGCGCGACGACATCGCCCGCCTTCACCGATTGCCCGACACGGACAAGCGTCGTCCGCTCGCGCAGATGCCCATAGATCGAGACATAGCCGTTGGCGTGCTGAATCGCCAGATTGTGCGGCGCTGAACCGTACGGCCCGTCAATGCCGAGAATCGTGCCGTCGCCGATGGCGAGCACATTGCGGCCGCAGCGCGTCGCGAAATCAACGCCGAAGTGGATGCCCTGCCCGGCAGCGTAGAGATCTCGCCAGTTGCGTTGCGCCCAAACGGTCGTGCCATATCCCTGCGAGACGAACCACGTATCCGGCCCCGGTGGTTCCGCGAACGGCAGCCGGAACTGCGGCGTGTCCGCTTGCGCCGCGACCGGCGCGGAGATGGGCCGCACCGCGTCGCTGACAAAGACCGTTCCCGCGATGATGGCGCCGATGA
>JALYUS010000230.1 GCA_030853625.1 Chloroflexota bacterium | reverse complement strand
GAACTCGAGGCCGCTTGGAAGTCTCAAAGTGGCGAATGATGATTACCGTCTCATCATTATCGCCGCATCAAACAAAGAAATCGCTGCCTTGCCAGCAAAGATTGGTGGGCAGATCGCGCGTGCTATTGAGCGATTGATGCAGGCATCTCAATCCGGCACACGGCCGCAGGATATGAAACCGGTTCAAGGACAACCACGAACGTACCGCGTGGACAGCGGTGAATATCGAATCGTTTTCGAACTGAATGAGACACAACGACGATCACCGTCACTCGTGTACGACATCGCAAAGACGTGTATTCGCAACCTGTGATGACCGGATGATCGCAAAAGGGGCGACATGACGCTCGATGAATTGCGGTGCATCGCTGCTACGGTCACGCCACGACGGGGATCGAAGAAGGCATAGACGTACGCAACGGGGGTGGGGCTGGCGCTCTTGTGTCACTCATCACCCATCGCTTGCGCCGCCATCGGTACGTCTCGATGCTGGGACCGACCCATACGGGAAGGGGAATGAGAACTTCCCAAAACGGCGTACGCGTCGCCAACCCTTTCCAGTACCTGTGTATGTCCCACATACGGCCCCAAGGGGTCAATCGCCGCCTGCTGAACCAGTTCATGTCATGGATGCTCGCGTTTGCGCTTTCGACCTCTCGTATATCGAAGCAAGAAACACCCTCACCGCAATATTTCTCCCCGGATGCGCGTGCGTCTTTTAGCATTGTGGAGCCGAATAGCGAAACAAAGCGGGAAGGTCGCGAGGGGGTTAATGCCGTGATCGTATCCGCTCTGCGCCACGCTTGATCGGCGTCTCGATCTTGGCAAGCAGTGCTGCGGGATGTTCCTCCGCGAGTTCGAGGAGGCGCAGCGATGGCCCCGATGGTGGTCGGATGCCCTGCTCCCACGCGCGTACGGTCTGGTCGCTCACATTCAGCGCGCGGGCAAATATCTCTTGCGAGAGCGCAAGGCGCTGGCGTACCGCCCGGACACGCGGCGCATCGTAGACAGGCGGCGCGGACACGACCGCATCGGCCGGCGTGCGATGCCGCACGCGCACACGGGCGGGCAGTTCGCCGCGCTCGAAGGCGATGGCCTCCTTGACGCCGGCGATCAATACCGCACCGAAGTTCTCCTCGGTCACTTCCAGTGGTTCGATATCCTTGCTCATGGCTCCCTCTCCAATATTCGGATCACCGTGCGGAGTTCTCTCTTCTCCACTTCTGACAGATTCTCGCGCATGTTCTTGGCATAGACGGCGATGAAGTAGATGCGTCCCTTCATTTCAATATACAGGTAGATCGCACGCGCGCCGCCGCTCTTGCCGCGACCCGGTAATGCCACGCGCAACTTGCGCGCACCGTTTGTGTTCGGGATCACGTCGCCCCGGCGTGGGTCCGCAATCAGTTCATCCTCTACCACCATCAGATCACTGTCGCTCATCCGAAGGTGTGCCGCAGTTCGGTCGAAGATCGGCAGGTAGATGAAAGTGGGCGCTGCGGCTTCCATGTCTTTATACTACCACTAGGTAGCAATACTCCCAAGCGATTATCTGAATGAATCTTGTCTTCACGAGGAGGGTTTTACAATCAATGCCAGTCCTGGACCAGATTCTCCTTGATGAAGTCCCAATCTATCTCTTCGCCGAGGCCAGGCCCTGTCGGCATCGTGACATTGCCCCGACTGTCAATCGAGTCAATCGGCCTCTTTAGCCACGGCTTCTGCGCGTCGAAATCAACGTGCGGATGCAAGAGGCCGCGCTCGTAGAACTCGCCGGGGATCGCCATCGCGCCGAGCAGTTGGAGGTTCGGCGCGCCGCCGCCATGAATCTCACACCGGATACGGAAGGCCTCGCAGAGATGGACCGTCTTCATCGCGGGCGTGATGCCGCCGACATCGAAGACGCCAACGCGCGAGATGTCCGACGCGCCGCGCAGAATCCACTCCGCGCGGGTGTACATCTGGCCGTGCGCTGTCTCTGGGCCGCAGATCGGCAATCTCAGATTCTCCGTCAACCAGACGAACGAGGACGTGCTGTGCTCGTTCATAGGCTCCTCCATCCAGTAGTAATCCAGTTCCTCCAGCGCCCGACCGAGGTACAAAGCCTCCTCGCGCGTATAGTCGTGGTGCGGGTCGAGCATCAATTTCATCTCCGGGCCGACCGCGTCGCGCACCGCCGCGCATGCCGCGATGTCCCGCTTCAGGTTGGGACCGTGCGGGGACATCCAGGTGTGTAACTTGAAGGCAGGATAGCCCTGCGCCTTGCATGCCTTCGCGAATGCGCCGTATGCCTCGGGTGTATCGAGGCCGCCGGGGATGTCGTCGCCGCACATTGTGCTGGCGTAGGCCGGTACCGTTTCGCGCGCCGCGCCGAGCAATTTGTAGACTGGCAGGCCGGTCAGATGACCGGCGAAGTCCCATAGCGCGCAATCAATGACGGCGAGATTCCGATCGTCCAGCGCCCGCCGCTCCAACCGCTGGCCTTGCAGGAGCTTGTACCAGATCGCCTCGCGGTGAAGCGGGTCCGTGCCGACGATATAGCGCCGCGCGACATTCGTTGTTGCCTCGGAGCCACCGAAGCAATAGCCATCAATACCCGCGCTCGTCCGGACGCGCGTGAGCGTCTGCGTCGCCTCATGCTCCGGCGCTGGATGTCCGTGTCCCTCGTCATCGCGCCCGGTGTGCGAGCGGTAGGTAAAAGTGAGATTCTCGACAGCGGTGATCGTCGTCTCTGCATTCGTTGCCATGAAGTGATCCTTTCTCGCGCACGGTTAAGCAATAGGGAGGATTATCGCACAGACCGAGCACGCGTCGGAAAAAGAGCAGCGCGCTGGCGCTCCCTCAGCACGGCGGGGTGTCGCCATATGATCCCGTCGTCCATTGCAACGGGCCACTCGTTGCCGCACGGATTTGCTCCAGCGGGAACTTTGGCGTCCGGTCGGCATAAAGGAGGCCATTCGTCTCTTGATAGGTATCCGCGAACTGAGTGTAGCAGAAGCCCGCGAAGAGCGAGAGTGAGCGGATGACTGCCAGGAGGCGTGTGTACCGCTCGGCGAACGCTTCGCTGCTCCCGACGCGCGCGTATCCCCATGCGCCGGGGTCTTTCGAGAGAGTGAGGCCACCGAACTCGGTGAGCATGATTGGCTGATCCTGTCGCTCGGCGGCGAGCGAGACGAGCCGACCGGCGGGCAATGCCTCCTTGAAGAGATTAGGGATCGCTTCCGGCGAGGAGTAGCGGCGCTCCATCCGTTCGAGATCGTCGTCGTAGTCGTGGATGGCGATGATGTCGGTCGCGATACTCTCCCAGCCATCATTGCCGATCACGGGGCGGTCGGGGTCTATCGTTTTCGTCAGATGGTAGAGCGTGCGGACATAGTCACGCTGCGCCTCAATATTCGGCAAGTCCGGCACGCCCCACGACTCATTGAACGGCACCCAGGCAACAATGCACGGGTGGCTGAGATCGCGGTCCATTGCGGCGAGCCACTCATGGATAACGCGCTCGACGGAATTCTTTGTAAAGCGGTACGCGCTCGGCATCTCCTCCCAGACGAGCAAACCGAGCCGGTCCGCCCACGCGAGCGCGCGCGGGTCCGCGATCTTCTGGTGCTTGCGGACGCCGTTGAATCCCATCGCCTTCGCCAATTCCACGTCTCGCCTCAGCGCCGTGTCATCCGGCGCGGTCAGGCCGCTCGTGGGCCAGTAGCCCTGATCGAGGACCATCCTGAGGCGGAGCGGCCGCCCGTTGAGCAGAAAACGATCCCCCTGCACCATCACGGAGCGGAGCGCGGTGTAACTCCGGGCATCGTCAATCAGGTTGCCCTGCCCATCCCAGAGCCGTAGTTCCGCGTCAATCAGGGTTGGGCGTTGGGGACTCCAGAGCAGTTCGTTGCGATAGTCGTCAATGCCGGGATCAGAAAGGGCGATGCGGCGCGTCACGTCATTGCCGATCACGGCGTAGGTGTCGTCCGCCAGCAGTTTTTCCCCGGCGTGCAGCGTTATCTGCAATCGTAAATCGTCGCGCTGTGGTCCCATCATCGTCGCTTCCATGCCAATCTCCCAGCGATGGAGATTCGGGAGCCACTTCAGGTGCTTAATGGAATTGGCGGCAATCGGTTCGAGCCAGACCGTCTGCCAGATGCCGGAGGTGCGCGGATACCAGATGGCGTGCGGCTCACGCTGCCAATCCTGCTTGCCGCGCGGCTTGGCAAGGTCCTGCGGGTCATCTTCCGCGCGCACGATCACGGCCTGCGATCCCGCGGGGATGAGAAAATCGGTGATGTCGGCGCTGAACGGCGTGTAGCCGCCCTCATGCCGCGTCACAATTGCTCCATTTACCCAGACGGTCGCGGCGTAATCCACCGCGCCGAAATGGAGAATGAGACGCGTGTCGGATGCTAATACAGGCGCGTCGAATGTGCGCTGATACCAACAGACGGTGTGGAAATCCGTGTCATGCACGCCGCTCGCCGGCGTCTCCGGCGCGAAGGGGACGATGATCTGACCATCCCACTGCACCTCCGCTGGCCCGCGCCAGCACGCAGTTCGCTCGGAAGCGAAATCCCACGGGCCATTCAGCGACATCCAGGCGTCGCGGACGAGTTGCGGGCGGGGGTAACCGTGGTCGGCGATTGGCGGTTGCGTCATGCGTTCGGTGTTCCTGCTCCTGGCTAATTGAGGCGGCGCTCATGGCACACCGGCGCGGTAGTCAGCGAATGGAGTGTAGGGAGCGAGCGGTGCATTGGTCAACGGTTCATGTGCCTCTTCGTAAATGATTGCGCCACGCTATCGTGGTGGATAAAGGAGCCGTTCCGGTCGCCGCCACCAACCCGCCGTGGCGAGCGCGGGATGGTCATATGGCTCTCCCGTCGCCATCGCGCGGATCATTGGCGCGAGGATTGTCGGGTGCGGCGGGGTAGTGCGGACATCGAAGACACCGGGTTCGTAGTATCCTTCGTCCCGCGTGACGAGAGTATGCCAGTTATGCGCGCCAAGCAGCGACCAAATTGTCACGGCGCGTAGATCAACGCCGATTTCCCAGAGATGCCGAGCGGTTCCCCACAGTTCCTCCAGCCAGCGCAGTTGCTCTTCCGGTTCGCCGCCGAGATGCGCCTCGGTGATTGCGATCGGCCGCTTGTAGCGATCCCAGGCATCGAAGAGCAGTTCGTCCGGCCCGGCAATCCCCTTGCGGCGGACGCGCACCGCCTCGACATCGGCGTAGCGATCCTGCCCGTTCCCGCCGTGCGTCCGGGCCGGATAGAGACTCAGATTCTCATCGAGAAACCGCTCGCTCGTGATGTAGTAATTGACGCCGATAATGTCCGGCGGGCAGGGATTCTCGCTGAACCAGGCGATCTCTGCCTCCTCGATGCCGTTGTACCGGAGGTCGTCCCACATGCGATGGCCCGGACCGACGCGGCCACAGAGCAGATCATGTGTCACCCAGCGCCGCTCGTTCTCGAAATCGGCCTGATACTGGAGCAGGCCGGTGCTGAATGTCTTACCGAGGTCATCTGTCTGGATCAAGCGGGCGGCGGGGGCGATCTGGCGGATTGCCCGCATCGCCAGCACGACGGCGCGGCATTCGTTCAGGAGGATGCGGGAGAACGTGCCGCCATCGTGTCCGTGCGGATACCAATACCCGTAGAGACCACTGAACCGGGCCGTTGTCAGCGGCTCATTGACCGGCGTGTAGTCCTCCACCCACGGGTAGCGCGCCGCGACCGCCCCCGCGTATTCCGCGAGTCGTTCGGGAAACGCCGGATCAAGCAGATTCGTGTGCGGCGGGCCGCTGCCGTGATGGACGAGGCCGACAATTGGCCGAATGCCGAGCGCGCGGAGGCGGTTCAGCCGTTCGTCCGGCCACGTCCAGTCGGCGTCTGCGACGGTGTTCGGCGCGATGCGCTCCCACAAAACCGGATAGCGCAACGTGCGAATGCCGAGCGCGGCGATCAGATCAAGATCGCCGATCCGCATCGCATGACCACCCCACTCCAGTTGGTCGAAATAGACATCACCGACGCGGTTGTGGGTGGCCTCGATGCCGCCCCAGACCTCGAGCGGTGGCCGAGGTGATTGCCTCACTGCTCTCCGTTGGAGGGTGGTACGCCAATCACGGATGGTGCGCGCGAGGCGCCAATCGCGGTCAGCGGCGCTGCGGGTCGTGGTGCGGTCGTTCGCCATGCCGGTGCGTTCTCGATCCCGATCAGTACATCGCGCTGCGTTGCGACGATCCGGTCGAACAGGGCGAGCGCCTGCCCGACAACCTGATCCATATTGTAGTACTTATAGGTCGCCAACCGCCCGACGAAATGGACATTCGGCGTCGCGTCCGCAAGGTCCTTGTAGTGGAGGTATCGCTCCGTGTTCTCCGGGCGTGGCACGGGGTAGTACGGATCACCCTCCGCGCGGGGAAACTCGGAGACGATGCTCGTCTTTGGGTGCTGTTGGCCGGTCAGGTACTTGAACTCCGTTACGCGGGTGTATGCGTGGTCGTTCGGGTAATTAATGACCGCTTCCGGCTGATAGACCGGCATATCTAGCGTGTCAAAGCGGAAATGGAGTGAGCGGTACGGCAGTTTCCCGTAGCGGTAGCCGAAGAACTCATCAATCGGGCCGGTGTAGACCATCTGGCGGTA
>JALYUS010000193.1 GCA_030853625.1 Chloroflexota bacterium | reverse complement strand
AGGCCGCTATCGCGGCAGCAAAGGAAGGCAAAAGCCTCAACGCCTGGCTCGTCGAGGTCGTCGCACAGGCGGCCCACCATGCGGTGCAGACAGCAGAGGAATCGAATATGGATCGCTGAAGAGATGCGGTCAGGCAAACACCGGGATGTGGCGCTCCGCCAATAAACGCTCAATTACGTCGCGTTGGGGCAATCCGTCGAGATTGACGCCGTCGTTCACATATAGCAATTCCACGCCGTTCGGCTCGCTATCCGGCCCATAATCAATGTTGCGGCAATCATCCACGATGTCCATATGATCCCACGGCGCCTTACGGAAGTAGACGTATGCAGCGTCTACTTCTGAATCATATGTCATAGAGGGGAAGTGGCGTTCTTCATTCATTTCCTCACCTTCACGGTTATCACCCGTGGTGGCTGCGAGGCCTTTGCAATGACAACCTGCACGGTCCATCCATAGACGAAACCGTAATAGAAAGAGTTGCCCTTTACGTCACGGCGCGGTTTCGGGCAGTTACGGATCAGTGTGACAATATCCGACTCCGTGATGTCGCGCTCTGCGATACGCTCCAATGCATGTGTTGGAAGAATCAACTGCATCGCCCGCGCGCTCCCAGTGTATCACAGCCCGCATTTTCTACGATGGCGAGCAAAGGAAAACGCCGCCCCGAAAAGGAGCGGCGTTTCGATGCTGAGGGCTACACGTCTTTGTTGAGCGTGAGCAGGAACTCCTCGTTCGTGTCGGTCTTGACGATCCGGCTGAGCATCAGTTCGATGCCCTCGGAGCCGCCGAGCATGGAGACCATGCGGCGCATCGTCCAGACCTGCCGGAGCGTATTGGAGGAGAGGAGCAGTTCCTCGCGCCGGGTGCCGCTACGCTGCACATCAATCGAGGGATAGATGCGCCGCTCGGCCAGTTTACGGTCGAGGTGCAGCTCCATGTTGCCGGTGCCCTTGAACTCTTCGTAGATCACGTCGTCCATACGGGAGCCGGTATCAATCAGGCAAGTCGCGACAATCGTCAGGCTGCCGCCGCCCTCGATGTTGCGAGCCGCGCCGAAGAAGCGCTTCGGCGGATAGAGGGCGACCGGGTCAATACCGCCGGAGAGCGTGCGCCCGGACGGCGGCACCGCGAGGTTGTACGCGCGGGCGAGGCGGGTGATCGAGTCGAGCAGGATAACGACATCGCGCCCGCCTTCAACGAGTCGCTTGGCCCGCTCCAGCGCCATTTCCGCTACTTTCGCGTGATCCTCGACCGGCTCATCGAACGTACTGGAGACGACTTCGCCGTCCACCGAGCGGCGCATGTCCGTCACTTCTTCCGGTCGCTCGCCAATCAGGCAGACCATCAGATGAACATCGGGGTGGTTGGTCGTGATGCCGTTAGCGATCTGCTTGAGGAGCATCGTCTTGCCGGCTTTCGGCGGTGAGACAATCAGACCGCGCTGCCCCCGCCCGACCGGCGCGACGAGGTCCACGAGCCGCGTCGAGAGGACATCGGGGCGCGTTTCGAGTTCCAGCAATTCCATCGGGAAGATCGGCGTCAGTGAATCGAAGTGCGGGCGGTTGCGCGCCTCATCGGGGCTGACACCGTTGATCGCCTCGACCCGCAGCAGGCTGAAGAACTTTTCACTCTCTTTTGGCGGCCGTACCTGACCGGAGACGAAATCGCCCGTACGCAGGCCGAATTTGCGGATTTGCGACTGCGAGACGTAGACATCCTCGGGGCCGGGAAGGAAGCGTTCCTGCCGCAAGAAACCGTAGCCGTCCTCGACAATGTCGAGGACGCCGGAACCGAAGATATTGCCCTGCTGCTCGGTCTGCGCTTGCAGGAGGCGATAGATAAGGTCCTGTCGCCGCAGGCGCGTCGGGTTCGCGAGACCCCAGTCGCTCGCCATCTCCAACAACTCTTCCTGACTCTTCGCGTCGAAATCCGCGACGGTCAGGTCATTGCTGTTCGGTGCGGTGGCAGGCTCAATCGCGAAGGCGGGCGAACGCACGGTTTCATAGGAGCGGCTGGACGCGCCGTTGATGTTCGTATAGTCGCGCCCGCTCGCGCGGTATTCGCTGCCACTACCGTTGCGGCGTTCGTTGCCCCGTTCGGCGCTGCGCGATTGCTGATTGTTCCGGTTGCCATTTTGCCCTTGCAAATTCTGCCGCCCCTGCATGCCGCCGCGATCCGGGCGCATGTTCTGGCTCTGGCTCTGGCGCTGATCGTCGCGTGGGGGGCGGGCGTAGGGCTGCCCACTTTGCGGGCGAGGCGACCGTTGCTCCTCGCGCGGGGGGCGGGTGTATTGTTGCTGCGGCCGGGTGGATACTTCGCGTGTCGGGGCGAGGGCGGCGGGCGGCTCCGGCATCTCCGGTGGCTCAATCGTCGTCATCAGGCCCGCATCGCCGAACATCGCCCGATCCGAGACAACCGGCGGCACGGCGGCCCCATCCGATCCATTCGCGCTTGCCCTTGTATCCGCAGCGGCCTCCGTCAATGTCGCCTGCAACGGCGCCGTTGGCTCCGGCGTGTCGTCAATGGACGCGGATGTCCCGATCGGGGCAACGGCGGTGCGTGTCCGGCGGCGCGGTGCGGCTGCTTTCTCCGCCGTCACGGACGACGCCGAGATGGCGGCTTCCTGGATTTTGGGGGCGCGGGGGCGGCGGCGACGGTCAACTTTTTCGGGGACGAGGGGTGTCGCGGCTTCAGCCGTCTCCGGGCGCTCGTCCACCAGTGTGGTTCCTTGCATGTCGTCATTCATGAGTTGTTGCTTTGTCCTTTGCTTGAGGTGGATGAATCAGGTGCAGCGCGAAGACGCGCGGTGCAGCGAACGTGAAAACCCGTGGTCCTCGGCGCAAAGCCGGTACGGCGTCGCTCCGCTGGTAGACGCATCATGTGACGGCCCTCGTCATCACACGCGCTACCACGCGACACACGGGAAATAAAGGGGCATGGCTCCACGATCTTTCCGTGTCATTCGGGACACAGGCATTGCTCCGGTCACGCGCAATCCTTCAACGTGGGTCCGAGAGAACTCAATGCAGGGGAGACAGCGGCCAGCGGCCACCTGGCACTGTCACGATGCGGGGCATCCCCGCACCTGTGCGTTCCGCATTTTAGCACACCTGTCAAGCAAATAGCAACCGGGATGCGCGGGCAGTCAGCAGTCAGCAGTCGTCGGAGGCGGGAATAGGCAATCGTACAGCAGTATTTCCCAGACAGGTCGCTTATTTGCTGTAACGCCGTCATGCCAAAAATATTCCAGCCTCATCCGCTGGCGGCGGCAATCGTGGCGGCGGTTTCCGCGAGGCGCGTCGCGTAGCCCATCTCGTTGTCGTACCACGCTGCGACGTTGACCAGTGTGCCGTCCAGCACCTCGACCAGTGGCAGATCAATCAGCGACGAGAGGCGATCCCCGACGACGCGGGATGAGGCCCATTCTTCCTCCAGCACCCCCATCACCCCCGCGAGCGGCGCGCGTCCGGCGGCGACTCGGAAGGCATCACGCACCGCGTCGGCGGTCGTCGGCTTCTCCACGACGGCATTCAACTCGACGATGCTGCCCGTGCGCACGGGGACGCGATACGCCTTGCCAGTGACATTGAGATCGGGCCAAATGAACTTGAGCGCCTTCGCCGCGCCGGACGACGCCGGGATGATGTTCTCGGCGGCGGCCCACGAATCCCGCCGATCCTTCATCGGCTGATCAGTGAGCGATTGCGAGTTCGTGTAGGCATGAACGGTGGAGAAAAGCCCCATCCGGATGCTGTACGCTTCCCGCAGCACCTTGACGACCGGCGCGAGCGCGTTCGTCGTGCAACTCGCCATGCTGACGATCTTCTGCGTCGCGGGGTCGAATGTATCGAGGTTAATCCCCCGCAGCAGCACGGCGTCGCAGTCATCGAGGCTTTTGCTCGGCGCACTGACGAGGACATGCCCCGCGCCACGGTCGAGATGCGCCTGCGCCCCGCTCCGCATCGTCGCCCGCCCCGTGCAGTCCACGACGACATCCACGCCGAGCGCCTTCCAGTCCGGCAGCGCATCCATACTGTTGACGTATTTAATCCGGTGGTCCCCGATCACCAGTTCGTCGCCATCGGCGCGCACCGGCTCCGGCCAGACGCCGTAGTTCGTATCCACCGCAAAAAGTGCGGCGAAGGTCGGCAGGTCGCGGATGTCGGAAACCGAGACGGGCACGAAATGACCGTCTCGGAGCGCCGCCTTGAGGATCGAACGACCGATCCTGCCAAAGCCATGAATCGCGATCTTGTTCACGTGGCGTACCTCTCTTGTTGCTGACCGCTGTCCCGGAGAAATGCCGCTCGCATGAACGGCTACAACCGCTATCGCACGTTGCTCTCCACGCCCATTAGGCGGGGAGATGGGCGATGAATTAGTGCGGGGCATCTTCTCTGCCAAGCGCGCGGGCAATCTCGTCTATGCTGAATCCCGACAGGAGGCACCCCCGCTGTATCTCCTGCTGGAGGTCTGTCCAGCGAAACAAGCGATTCTTCGGCGTGGAGAACGCGGCGCCAATCCACACCACCATCATCGCGCAACGGAGGAAGAAGCGATCGGGCCGCTGATCGTCCTGCGGAACGGTGATGATTCCACCGTGTGATTCCCCACGCGCCTGGAACCGGCGATGTTGTTCATGGAAATGTCCGCGATTCGTTGTAAGGATTACCCAATCGCGTAGAGCGGCATATCGTACTTGTGCCTCGTCATCGTTGGCATCCGTACCCTGTTCTTGCACCGTGATCACGATATGGCCACGTTGTTCGAGGAGAGGAATGACGTTGTGGTCCACGCACTCATCGAGATAGATGGTCGTCTCAAATGCGCGCGACAACGTTACCGGGAGTACGCGTCGGCATCGGCATCAAAGTCCATCCATCCTGCGATCTCGTCTGGGTGATCGCGCTCATAGCGCAGAGCGAGCATGATTTCCTCAGCAGAAAGTGTGGGAAGAGCACGCTGCACAGCGACCAAATCGCCGCGATATGCACGTTCCATGCTCACGATGGCCCGCACGGGAACGCGCGTTCCGCTGACAATGGGTTCACCCCCAAGAACGTTCGGGTTGTGGCTAATCGCCCGCGCCTTTGTCGTGACCATTCTCATTGCCTCACTCGCGCAGTCCAGGCGATGACGCGTGCCGCTCCGTCTCATCGTCAGTATATCGCATCAGGAAAGCCTTGTGAGCATCTTTGCTCTCGGATAATCGCTCTCAGGGGATATGTTACACAGATAACGAGGGTAGCAACGGCAGTCGCAGACATTGTACACTACGATCTGTGTCCCCACGGCGCGGGCGCATCGCTCGAAGAGGAGGAACATCTCGTGGCGACTACCACGCATCCATTCACCGCACAATACGAGGCAGTCCGGCAGCGCATCCAGACCGCGATCGCCTTTCCGGTCACGCCGTTTCACGCCGATTATTCACTTGATGAGGCCGGCGTGCGCCGTCTCGCGCGTTTCATGGTTGAGGGTGGCATCGAGGCGCTCGTCACGGCGGGCGGCACCGGCGAACTCTATAACCTCGACCTCGATGAATGGCGTATCGTCGTCCGCGCGACCGCCGAGGAAGCGCGCGGGCGCGCCCTGATCATTGCGGGCGTCGGCTTCAACGGCGTGACGGGCGCGAAGATGGCCCGCGAGGCGCAATCGCTCGGTGCGGACGCCCTGCTTATCTTCCCCCCCTATTACCGCACCGGCGACGAGGAAGGACTGTTCCGTTACTACCGGATGATCGCGGGCGCGACCACACTCCCGATCATTCCCTACAGCCGCGATAACGCCGTCATCGGCCCGCGCCTCGCCGAGCGCCTTGCAGAAATCCCCAATGCGATTGCCTACAAGGATGGGCAAGGCAGCGTGCGGAACTTCATGCGCGTGCGGCAGCACCTCGGCGACCGCTTCATCTGGCTCGCCGGCACGGGGGACGATCTCGTGCCCGCCTACTTCACTGCCGGGGCACAGGGATATACGTCGTCCGTTGCCAATGTCTCGCCCCGCCTCGCACTCGATCTCCTGCATGGCGCGCAGGCGGGCAAATTTATTGAGACACAGGCGCTCGTGGATCGTGCGGTCGTACCGCTCTACGAACTGCGGGATAAGCGGCGCGGCTATGAGGTCTCCGCGATGAAGGCGATGATGGAAGGGCGCGGCCTGCCCGGTGGCCCGGTCCGCCCGCCACTCCTTGACCTGAACGCCGACGAGAAAGCCCAAGCCGCCGCTTGGGCCGCCGCTTGGCCCTATTGAGGGAGCGAAGACGCTTGCTCCGCCGCCCCCGCGCGAAGCGGAATCCTGCGCCATACTCCACCGAATTCAATCTGTGCGCCGCGAGATGACGAGGAGATGAAAGAACTATCATGCCCCTTCAACGATGAAGATATCTACCCTCCCGGCCCCTTCGCGCACGCGGATGAGTTCACGATAGCGATCCGAGTTGTATCATTCCCGGATCCGCTCTGCGCTCTCGAACTCGACGACGGTGATACCGAACGGCTGCCAATCGCCTTCGAGCCGCTCGACCGGATGATGCCCCGTCACGTATTTCCCACCGTATTCGGTGATTGTTGCACCGACGTGGCGGCGATACTCGGCGAAACGCTCGGTATCCGTTATTTCGTGGATCGTGGCGATGAGATATGCAGCCATTTTCCCCTGTCTCCTTGATGCTTACGAACCGTTGCGAGCAATCTACGTGCCTTGCCGCCCATTGTCCAGATAGAATTTCATCTCCCGTTCATGATCCGTATGCCATTATCGCTCGCAAGCGCGGGAGGAAGGATATGGCCCGCGTCCAGGGAAGAGGAAGGAAAGAAAGGGTGCGGCAACCCGTATGAAAGTACCCGCAGCGAGCATCTATTTTCCGCCGGAGGACCGCGCGGCGATTCTCAGCCAGATTGACGAAATCCTCCAAACTGGCCAGCTAACGCTCGGCAAGTACGGGCGGCAGTTCGAGGAAGAATTCGCGGCGAAGATCGGCGTGAAGCACGCGGTCGCCGTATCGAGCGGGACGAGCGCCATCGAAATCCCGCTACGCATACTCGGTGTCGAGGATAAGGAAGTGCTCGTACCGACGAATACTTTCTTCGCCACCCCTGCCGCCGTTCTCCACGCGGGCGGGCGAGTGCGGTTCGTTGACACCGACCCCGCGACGCTCTCCGTAGACATGGATCATCTGCGCGCCTCGATCGGGCCGGAAACGGCGGGCGTGATCGTCGTCCATATCGGCGGCATCATCACGCCGCACATGGACGACATCCGCGCCCTCTGCGACGCGCATAGGTGCTGGCTCTTCGAGGATGCCGCGCACGCGCAGGGCAGCACGCTCAATGGTCGGAGCGCCGGGACGTGGGGCGACGCCGCCGCGTTCTCGTTCTATCCAACCAAAGTAATGACCTCCGGCGAGGGCGGCATGATCGTCACGAACGACGAGCGCATCGCGGAGGAAGCGCGCATCTACCGCGATCAGGGCAAGGCCGGTTTCCTGACAAACTTTCATACCCGCCTCGGCAACAATTGGCGGATGTCCGAAGTGCATGCCGTGATCGGCCTCTCGCAACTGGCGCGGCTGGACGAATTCATCGCCCATCGCAACCACATCGCGGACCTCTACGATGAGGGAATGCCCGGCATGCCCGATCTGACGCCGATCCGCCCGTCCGAAAATGGCGTCTCGTGCGACTACAAATACCCCGTGCTGCTGCCTGCCGGTGTGGATCGCGCGGCGTTCAAGCAACGGCTGCGCGAGGAATGGGAGGTCGCCTGCTCCGGTGAGGTCTACGACGTGCCTTGCCACGAGCAGCCGGTGTTCGCCGAGTGGAAGAGCGGATCGCTCCCGCATGCGGAGGCGATCTGCGCCCGGCAACTCTGCCTGCCGATCTCCGCCACGATGACGGACGATCAGGCCCGCCATGTCCTCAAGGCGCTCGCGGCGGTGTTGAGCGAGCAAACGGTGGCGACGGCCTAACCCCCAACCCCTTCCCTAAAAGGAAGGGGGCGAGCCTCCGAGGGATCGAGGCGTTACGCGGAACATGCGGATAACGGGACTGAGTCACCCCTCCCTTTTAGGGGAGGGGCCGGGGGAGAGGCAGAATGCAGTACGTTCTGGTCACGGGTGCGGGCGGGTTCATCGGATCGCATGTGGTGGATGCACTGATCGGCGCGGGCAAAGATGTCACGGCGCTCGATGTCCCCGCTGTGCAGATGCATCGGGGCGATGTGCCGTTTGTGCCGGGGACAATTGACGATGTAGACGCGCTCGCCGCCGCCTTCGCGGGGCAGGAGGCGATCTTCCATCTCGCCGCCGTCTCGAATGTCAATCATGCCTTCCACGACCCCCTCGGGTGCGTGCGCACGAATATCCTCGGCACGGCCAACGTGCTGGAAGCGGCGCGGCGGGCGGGCGTCGAACGGGTGATTTTCGCCTCGACCGTCTGGGTCTACAACGCCGCCCCGGCGGACGCGCCCGAACCGCTGAACGAAGAGACACCCCTCGCCGCGAACGCGACGAACCACGTCTACACCTCCTCGAAGATCGCCGGGGAGATGCTACTCGCGGACTGGAGCCATCTCTACGGCATCCCGTACACCGTGCTTCGCTATGGCATCCCGTACGGCCCGCGGATGCGCGACGAACTGGTGATCGCCAAATTCCTCGGCAAGGCGCTCCGGGGCGAACCGCTGACTGTTGGCCACGCGAGCCGCCATTTCCTCTATATCGGCGACCTTGCCCGCGCCCATGTGCTCGCGCTCGGCGAAGTCGCGAAGAACCAGACTTACAACCTCGAAGGGCCGGAGACGATCACGATCCGGCAGGTCGCCGACGCGGTGCGCGATCT
>JALYUS010000178.1 GCA_030853625.1 Chloroflexota bacterium | reverse complement strand
GAGTGAGCCTCTGAGAGGCCGAGGTGTTGTGGAAAGACCACAGCGTTCGGATTAAGTCACCCCTTCCTCGCGGGAAGGGGCCGGGGGTTGGGTCTCCCGTATTCTTGACAAACCCACGCACTGATGCGATGAATACCTATCCGGCAAAGGCCGGAAAGCCCCGTACCGCAAGCATACCGCAGAAGGAGTCCTTTACCATGACACAGACCACGCTTCACCGCCGCGTCCGTCCGAAGATCGCCAAAGACGCCTGGGAACTGATTGGCAACACGCCGCTCGTCCAATTGAACAGCGTCGCCGCCGGGTTGCCGGGGCGGATCGTCGCCAAACTGGAATCATTCAACCCGGGTTTCTGCGTCAAGTGTCGCATTGCTGTCGGTATGCTGACGGACGCCGAGGAGCGCGGCATCCTTAACAAGGAGACTCTGATCGTCGAGCCAACGAGCGGCAACACGGGTATTGGCCTTGCCTGGGCCTCAGCGGCGCGCGGTTATCACCTGATCCTGACCATGCCGGACAGCATGAGCCTCGAGCGGCGGATGTTACTGCGGGCGTATGGCGCGGAACTGATCCTCACTCCGGCGGCGCAGGGGATGAATGGCGCGGTGGCACGGGCGGAGCAGATTGTCGCGGAGCACGCGAACGCCTGGATGCCGCAGCAGTTCAAGAACCCCGCGAACCCGAAGATTCACCGCGAAACGACGGCGGTGGAAATCTGGGAAGACACCGAGGGCGCGGTGGACATCATTGTCGGTGGGATCGGCACGGGTGGCACGCTGACAGGCGTCGCGCAAGTGCTCAAGCCGATGAAGCCGGGCCTGAAGATCATTGGCGTCGAGCCAACCGAATCGCCGATCATCGAGCAGCAGTTGGCGGGCGAACCGATCAAGCCCGCCGGGCACAAGATTCAGGGCCTCGGTGCGAACTTCATCCCCGACGTTCTCGGCGTAGATTTGCTCGACGAGGTGCTCAACGTCTCCGGCGACGAGGCGATCGAGATGATGCGCCGGATTATCCGCGAGGAAGGGCTCCTTGTCGGCATCTCCTGCGGTGCGGCGGCGGCGGGCGCGGTGCAGGTCGCGGCGCGGCCGGAGAACGCCGGTAAACTGATCGTCGTCATCCTGCCGGACACCGGCGAACGCTATCTCAGCACCGCCGCCTTCCAGGATATTCGCGATGAAGCCGCCGCAATGACGGCGGGGTAAACCTCGGCCCCCAGCCTCCTCTCTCCTTGATGAAGAGGGGCTGGGGGTGAGGTTCTTTTATCGCGCGTTCAAATCGCCGAGACGGTCTACGTCCACCTTGTCCACCTTGAGATGGACATGATCGTCATTTGCCATTGGATCAATAAGGTCTACGGGGATTTTGCGCTCTTTTTTGAAGATCGCCCCCTCTTCGACCACGATATGTCCGACACGGCCCGTGTTCACTTCGATCACGACATCCTTCACCGTGCCGATGTGACCGCCATCGCTGCCGACAACGGTTTGACCCGCCTTAATTGTCATTGGTATTTCCGTACCGAGCCGCTCCGCGACGATCGGCACCTCATCGCCTTGATGAAGCCCGGTCGCGGCGATCTTTGTGCGCGGCAATTCGCCGACCAGCATGCCGTCCGCATTGACGACCGGCACGCGATCTATGTCCGCTGTGTTCATACGAATGGCGTCGTCCACGGTTGCGGTGTCCGAGAGGGTCATTGGCAAGGGTTCAACGGTCAGTTCGCCGACGAGTTTGTCGTCCCGCGCCTCTTCGCGCGCGGTGGCGAGGCGGATAAGGCCGATGGGCTTCCCTTCGTCCGTGATGATCGCGGTATGATTGCCCTCTTGTTCCAGTCGCCGCAGGACGACCATTGAAGGGACACGCATATCCACCGCCATCGCGGGTGGCTCGATCAGTTCCGTAATTGATCGGTGGCTTTCGGCGACCATCATTGTACTCCTTCGCTATGGATTCAACGTCCGTCCGGGCAGCCGCCGGACGGGTCTTTCGCCGTAGAGCAATGCAAATCCGGTGCCACAATAACCTCAGGGAAATTGGGTTACTATCAGGAAAGCCTTCCGCCGGGAGGGGAGCGGCACGGAAATTGAGAGTGCCGCCCGTAGAACGCGCGCATTCCCGATCAACGATCAACGATCAACGATCAACGTGAGAGGAACGATCATGGCAGGCACGGTGCGCGAGCGGCATGAAACTGACGGCGCCGCCCCCGACTTGCGCGCGGGCGAACACAACCAGGTCGAGGCGCGCGCCGCTCCCACGCCGCTCGTCGTCTATGAGGTAATCCGGCGCGAGGGCGAAGAGGAACTACGCCGTACCGTCTCTGCGCTCGGATGGTCGGGGCTGGCGGCGGGGCTTTCGATGGGCTTCTCCTTCGTCGCGATGGGGCTGATCCGCGCCCGCCTGCCCGATGCGCCATGGCGGCCGCTCGTCGTCAACTTCGGCTATAGTATCGGCTTCTTGATCGTTATTCTTGGACGGCAGCAACTTTTCACGGAGAACACGCTGACGCCGATCTTGCCGCTCCTCAATCAGCCATCCGGGACGACGCTCTGGCGGGTGGCGCGCCTCTGGGCCGTCGTTCTGATAACGAATCTCATCGGCGCGTTCGTGTTTGCCTGGATGATCGGGCACACGGCGGTCTTCCCGCCGGAGATCCATGCGGCGTTCGCGGCGATCGGCCACGACGCGCTCGACGGGAGTTTCTGGACGGTCTTCCTGCGCGCGATCTTCGCGGGGTGGTTGATCGCGCTGATGGTCTGGCTGCTGCCCGGCGCGGAAACCGCCCGCCCGATGATTATTATCATCATTACCTTTCTCGTTGGCCTCGGCGGGTTCGCGCATATCATCGCCGGCTCCGTCGAGATTTTCTATGCCCTGACGACGGGCGCGGCATCGTGGTCGCATGGCATCGGCGGCTGGCTCGTCCCGACGCTGGTCGGCAATATCGTTGGTGGCGTCTCGCTCGTCGCCGCACTTAACCACGCCCAGGTCACAGCGGGCGGCGGCGAAGAGGGCGCGTGAAAACGACCGCACGATGTCGCTCCGGTCTCTACAATCGGGAAGGGGCCGGGGGGTAGGATTTCTCGGCAACCTGCTATCATGCGATTGTCACCGCCCGCTGCCGACTGCTGACCGCTGACTGACGACTGTGAGGAACCATGCGACCGTTCACACCCGATGTTGCCCTCGATGTCCGCACGCCATCCGATGTGCAAGTTGCGCCGGATGGGAGCCAGATCGCCTTCTGCCTCGCGCCGGTCGGGCACCGGCAGACCGACCCGACGAGCACGATCTACGTCGTGCCCGCCGATGGCAGCGCCATGCCGCGTGCTGTGACGGGGAGCGAGCACAACAATGTCGCACCGCGCTGGTCGCCGGATGGCGCGGCGCTTGCCTTCCTCTCGGATCGCGTCAAGCGGGGCGAGGCGCAACTACATCGCGTCGCGGTCGGCGGCGGCGAGCCGGTGCGGCTGACCGAACTGCTCGGCGGCGTGGCGAATCCAGTGTGGCGGCCCGACGGACGGGCAATCGCTTTCACCGCCCGCCGTCGCGCGCTCGCGATGGAAGACGAGCCGAAGAGCGATGTCAAAGTCTGGAGCGAGCAGTGGCGGCCGCACGCTGTCGCGGTCGTTCCGGCCTACGGCGGCGCGCCGCGTGTGCTCGGCCCGGCGACAGGGCATGTCTGGGCCTTCGCCTTCTCGCCGGACGGTGCGGAGATCGTCGCCGCTGTCTCACCCTCGGAAGACCTCGCGGCGACGTACGGCAACGTGCGCATCCTCCGCTGGCGGGTGGATGGCATGGGCGGTGAGCGGGAACTGCTTGCCGGTCTCGGTATGGGTGTCAGTCAACTGGCATGGTCCGCCGATGGCGCGCGCATCCTCGTCGTCGCGTCGCAAACGCCCGATGCGAGCCATGCCCGCGTCTTCATCATTGACGCCGCCGACAACACCGTCCGCACCCTCGATGACGATGACACATCGCCCGCATGGGCAGGCTGGCAAGGCGATCATCTCATCGTCAACCGCGTTGCCGGACAGGTTTCGCAGTTAGCACGCAGCGGACGGCAGGTAGCGAACTCAACACTTGCTACTCCGTCGGGCGGCTGGATTGACAGCGTGAGTGTCGGTGGCGAGACGATTGCCTTCGCCTGCACCCTCCTGGATCACCCGGCGGAGGTTTTCGCGATGCAGGGCGACAGTGCGGCCCGCTGCCTGACCGATCTCAACCCGCAACTCGCCGACGTGACGCTCGCGCCGATGGAGCAGATTCATTGGCAGGCGGCGGATGGCCTGACAATCGAGGGATGGCTGCTCCTGCCGCCGGAGCACATCATCAGTGGTGCGCTACCGCTGATTGTGCAGATTCACGGTGGCCCGGCAGGCGTTTCCAGCCCGCGCTCCGGGATGGGCGCGCACAACTGGGGGCAGGCGCTGGCGGCGCGTGGCTACGCGGTATTGCTGCCGAACCCGCGCGGCTCGATCGGACGCGGCGCGGCCTTCACGCGCGCGAATCGCTACGACTTCGGCGGCGGCGATTATGCGGACATCATGGCGGGTGTGGATCATCTGATCGCCGAAGGGATCGCGGACCCGGACCGGCTCGGCGTCTGCGGCTGGTCATACGGCGGCTTCATGACAGCGTGGATCGTCGGGCAGATCGATCGCTTCAAAGCGGCGGTCGCGGGCGCGCCGCCAACGAACTGGGTGAGCAAGATCGGCACGACCGACATCGGCCCCGCGAACGCCTGGAACATCGGCCTCGTCCATCAGGAGCCGGATCAGGTCTGGGAGCGCTCGCCAATCCGCTACGTCGGCAAGGTGACGACGCCGACCCTGCTCGTCGGTGGCGACGCGGACAAGCGCGTGCCGATCACGCAGGCGCAGGAGTTTCACTGGGGATTGAAGGGCGCGGGTGTCGAGACGGAACTGGTCATCTACCCGCGCCAGAAGCATGGCTTCCACGAACGCATGCACCAACTCGACCTCGTCCAGCGTGTCTGCGATTGGTTTGATCGGTTCGTGTGAATCTCACCCCTGTTCCCCTCTCTTTTGCGATGACCCGACGGGGATTCACGAATCGCCCCTACGAAACTGTGTCGTGGATAAAGGCATCCCACCGCTCGGCGGCGATGGCGAGGGCGAGCGACACGTCTTCCGCGAGCAGGTATCGCTCTGCTACTAAATCCTCGGCGGCGGATTGAACCTGGGCGAGGTAGTCGGCGCGGTTGTGGTATCGCTCGGCGAGGGAGGGGCGCGGGTCGCCCGTGCGCTGGCGTTCCTCGGCGGTGCGGGCAAAGGGGAAAGTCGAGCCTTCCATCGGGATGATCTGGCCCTCGCCGCCCGTCGCGGGATGACGCGGATTCCAGCCGGTGTACGTCGCGACAGGTACGATGACATCCGGCATCCGCACGCCGCCCGTCTCGTTGCCGTCCGCGTCTACCGCTGAGACGTAGTGCGGGTATCGCTCGCCCACGACCGCCGGGAAATGGCCGATGCCGCGCGCGGCGTCCGGGCCGAGATCGAGACGATGGAGCGTTGGCAGCAGTTCCGGGTCGGGCCGCGTCACGCCGGGGATGCCATGATAGGCGGCGAAGACCGCCGCGCCCGGAATCGCCGTGCCGTCCGCGAGGCGGGGGAAGACGCTCGGCGGCGGGCGCGTGCCGTCCGTCACCCAGTGGTCGAGGTTAATGAGGGCGGCACAGAGGAGCGGTGCGTAATCCACTGCGTTGAAGCCGTGGGCGCCCCGCGCGCCAGTGTTCGCGTCCGTGTCCACGAGCGGCACGCTGCCAGGCCCATGCTGCGTACTCGCGAAGAGGTAGATGCGCGCGTCTTTCGGCGGCTCGACATCGCGTTTCCCTTCGATGTCTGTGTGGAGGAGCGAGGCATCGCCGCGCCAGTATTCCGCTGCGGTATTCGTCGTGATGACCTTCGGCACGCCACCGAGGGCGCGCTGGCGGCGCATCAGACCGTCCGTCTGACCCGTCAGTGGGTCGGTTTGATCGTCGTCGGTGAAAGGCATCCGGTGGCCGAAACTCGCGATGTGCTGCTGCGACGGCTGACCGAAGCGATGGTTGAACTCGCCGCGCCGCGCGCCCGCGACATGGATGTTGATCCCGTCGAAGACCGGGCGCCCTGCTTCGTCCACGTTCAGTCCGAGATACAGGAAATGGCGCAGAAATCGCCCGCTCTGCGACATGCCGAAGCCGTACGCCTTCTCGATCCGGCCCGCGCACGGGTTGTCCGCCGCGTCGCTGTAGCGGAGGAATGCGGTGCAATCGCGCACCGCGAGCAGCCCCGCCCCGACGACCGGGCAGCGGCGTGTCCGGTACACGACTTCGTAGACCTTGCCTGGCTTGAATTCCGAACTGAGCCAGATTGTTGTGTCGTCCGGTACCGGGTCTTTGCCACTGCGCGCGAATCGCCAGTGATCGCGCGGGATGGTCGTGCGCGGGCCACCAGGCCAGTCGCGGACGGTCAGCACGGCATCGGGGTCATTGACATCGGCAGCGGGGTAGGGCTGATGGATGCGGTCGGCGAGCAGGCGGTTGTAACTCCGTTCATTCGGCTGAAACTGAATGAGGATCCGGCCCTGGATCGGTGCGAGTGCTGAGTGCTCGTTCCCGTCGGCTGCCGACTGCTGACTGCCGACTGCTTCCGGCGCGTCGAGGCCCATCAGTGCGGCGCTCGTGATCGTGTCCCACTGCCAGCCGCACCAGGCGAGCGTCCAGCCCCGGCGGAGCAGGAAACCGTCGCCGGGGTCAACCGCTGCGGTCGGCGCGGCCGTCGGCGCGGCATGGTTGAACATGCGCGGCACGAGTTTACGCCCCCGGTTGAGGACTTCAAAGAGCAACCGTCGATTCGCCTTTGCCGGGTCAATGGGCTGCACGAGGCAGAAATCGGCGGCGAAGCGCACCTGCCCCGCGTCGTCTCGCGCCGCTTTGTCGAGGTCCACGATCAGCGCATTTGCCGGGTGCGCGGGATCGGCGGCGAAGTGCATCGTCCCATCAATCCGCTCATATGCCCCCGCCTCTCCAAATGCCGCTCCCTCCGCATACGGCCCGTGTGCCCGAACCTCCAACCGCATAACCGTCATGAACCAACTCCTTTTGAACCACGAAGACGCGAAGGACGCGAAGAGAAAAAAAGAGAATAGAGCAGGACAATAGTCGCATAGCGTCGCCTTGTTTGTCGTCTTCTGCCTTTTCTTTTTCTTCCCCATCTTCGTGTCCTTCGCGCCTTCGTGGTTCAATTTGCTTGCTGTCCGACGATATGCGCGGAGGCGGCAGGATCAGTCGCGCCTTCCGTGCGGAGCGCTACCACCCGGGTGGACTGCGTGATGCCGAGCATTGGGCGCGGCGTATGTATGCATATTCGGGCGCAATCAGGCTCATGCGCCGGTAACGTAGTACACTGGTAAACGGTCGCGCTATTCCTAACGTTTCGCGCGTGGCGAGACGGCGAAAAAGCGCGATGCGGAGAATGTTCTTCGAGATCAGAAAGAGCGCGAATCGGGATCGCGGAAGGAATAATCACAGTGACTAGTACACAATCAGTGAGCCAGGATGCGGTCATGGCGGCGCTTCGGACGGTAGACGATCCGGAACTGCACAAGGACCTCGTCACGCTCAACATGATCAAGAATGTCGTCATCGAAGGGGGTACGGTCGGTGTGACCGTCGAGTTGACGACGCCCGCCTGCCCGCTACGCGGCAAGATCGAATCGGATGTCCGCGCCGCGCTGATGCAGATACCGGGCATCGCGCACGTCGAGTTGCAAATCACCGCGCAGGTGCGCTCGATGTTCGGCGGCAAGCCGGGCAAGGAGCCGATCCCCGGTATTCGCAACACAATCGCTGTCGCTTCCGGCAAGGGCGGCGTCGGTAAGAGCACTGTCGCCGTCAACATCGCCGCCTCGCTGATGCTCGAAGGGGCGCGCGTCGGTCTGCTGGATGCGGACATCTATGGGCCGAGTGTCCCGATCATGCTTGGCACGAACGAAGCGCCTGTGCCAACGGCGGACAACCGCCTCAACCCGATCCACGCGCACAACATGACGCTGATGTCCGTCGGCTTCATCAACCGGCAGGACGACAAGCCGATTATCTGGCGCGGCCCGATGGTCGCAGGGCTGCTCACGCAGTTTTTGCGGCAAGTCGCGTGGGGCGAACTCGATTACCTCGTCATTGACCTGCCGCCGGGCACAGGCGACGCGCAACTGACACTGACGCAGGCGTTGCCGCTCTCCGGCTCGGTGATCGTGACGCAGCCCGCGCAGGTCGCCCTGTCGGACGCGCAAAAGGGCATCAACATGTTCAAGCAGCTCGATGTGCCAATCCTCGGCATTATCGAGAACATGTCGTACTACCTGAACCCCGCGACGGGCGAGAAGGTCTACATTTTCGGCAAGGGCGGTGGGCAGCGGGCCGCGACGCGGTATGGCGTGCCGCTACTCGGCGAAATCCCGCTCGATCCGGAGATGTCGGAATCGGGCGACGCGGGCGTGCCGCTCGTCATCAAGAATGCTGCCTCGCCCTTGTCGGTGGCCTTCCGCGACGTATCGCGGCAGATCGCGGCGCGGCTCTCGGTCGAGTCCTACAACAACGCCATCCCGCTTGGCGTGCCGATTATTCTCAACCCAGACAACGGGCAGGGGAATGATCCGGGTCAGGGTCATCGCCCGTTGCGCCTCGGCTAAGGCCTGCCACCTCCCCTTTATTCGTTGTAATTTTACACCTGCGGGACATTAGGCCCTAATCGTGTAGAATCTACAGTCGAGGTACACAGCGATTGAGCGCTATCCGAGAGAAATCGTCACATCGGAACGCTTTCGACGTTCAATCATTGTGTCTGCGGAATGGGGGACGTGTGGGCGGCCTCCGGGCAAAAAAGGGGATGGTGAGACATGAACAGCGTACGGCGGTTTCGGGTGATGGCGCTCAGTGCATTGATGCTCCTCGGCGTGCTCGCTGGCACAGCGGGTTCCGTCGCAGCGGATCAGAACTACACGTGCGCGGACCAGAGTTGCGCCTTCACGGTGCCGGATTCGTACTCGGTCACGAGTAATAGCGCATCGCAGACCATCTTCTCGGACTCGGTCTCTGGCGGCGTCTTCAGCGTCGTGACGCAGGACGCCTCCGGTCTCAACTCGCTCGATGATGCAGTCGCAAGCATCACGAATCAGGCGGTCGCATCTGATGGGTATCAAGCCGGGCCGGATAATGGAAAAAACGTCGTTCTTGCGGGCAACCCGGCCACGCTGATCGAGTATCTGTCGAACAACAGTAGCGGTACGCAGGTGGAGCTGGCGGAATTCGTTACCCTTTATCAGGGCAAGGAATATGAACTGATCTTCGCGACGACGCCGGACCAGGAAGATGCCTTCGTCGCCAGCGCGAAGGATGTCTTCGACTCGTGGTCATTCACGTAACGACGGGCGGCGGACACGAATCCGGAGAGATGGACAAAAAGGCCGGAGCGCGTGATGCGCTCCGGCCTTTCCTTTGGTATGCGCTCCTATGGGACGGGGATCGTCGTGATGTTTGCGACGGGGATGCCGCCGCCGGCGAGGGCGGTATAGAGGCCCTTGTCAATCGCCGGGATCGGATCGGGCAATTGGCCATTGAGCGCCGCTGACGCGATCTGCGCCGCGCGCTTCGAGGCGCGGATTTGCCCCTCCTCAGAGTAGACGGCAATGTGCGGCGCCACCATCACATTCTCCATTGCGAGCAGTGGATTGTCCTCGGTGATCGGCTCGACCTCGAAGACGTCCAGCCCCGCGCCCGCAAGATGCCCGGTGCGCAAGGCATCCACGAGCGCCGTCTGCTCGATGATCGGGCCGCGCGCCGTGTTGATAATCCATGCCCCCGGCTTCATCATCTCCAGCCGGTCGGCGTTCATCAGGTGGTGCGTTTCGTCCCACAAGAAGGCGTGGATCGAGATATAATCGGCCTCCTTCAAGACCTGCTCCATCGGCAGGAGGGGAATGCCCAGTTCCGCGACATCTTCCTGCTTGACATACGGATCGGTGGCGATCACCTTGAAGCCGAGCGCCTTCGCGCGTTGCCCGAAGATGCGCCCGATCCGTCCGAAACCGACGACACCGACCGTCTGCGCCTTCGAGTTGTGGACGATGATTCGGCCATCGCCCATGTGGGAGCGCCAGCCTCCCGAGCGCGTGATCTTGTCGAAGGCATACACTTGTCGGTTCGCCGCCATCAGAAAGGCGATAGCCTGCATCGCCACCTCTTCCGAGTAGGCGTCCGGCACATTGCAGACGAGGATGCCGCGCTCGCTCGCCTCGGGTACGTTGATGTCGTTGTAGCCGACGTACGGCCGCAGAATCATCCGGCAGGAGAGTTGATCGTAGATCGGGCCGTTCAATTGGGTGCCGCCCGAGACGAGTACATCCACCTTCTTTAGCCGCTCATCCACCGCGCCGTCTTCGCCGATCAGCGGCGTGGCAACCGTCTCCGCGCCGATCGCCATTAATGCCTGCTGGACGGGATTCGATGTACCGGACGTGTAGTTACCGATGCCCAGGACGCCCGGTCCCGGCTTCTTCCAGCGATCGAGGGCAATCTGAACGGCACGGTCATCCGGGGGTTGATTAAGCATGCTTCTTCTCCACTGGTGCGGTGCCGGGCTTGTCGTAGCGGTGAAACTCACCGATTGCGCTCATCGCGACGCGTATCGCCGGCGTATCCCCGACGACCGAGATATGATGCCAGATATCCTTCGGGGCGAAGATGAAGTCGCCCTGCTTCACCTCGACCTTCACACCGTCCTCGAATTCCCACGTCTGCGCGCCCTCAGCGATGAACCACCACTCGTCTTTGATGTGGTAATGCGTGTCGTTCGGGTGGCCGGGCGCCTGACAGATCACGACGCAGCGCGTCCCATTCGTCTGGATAATCTCGTGCGCCCACGGTGGTGGTCCCATCTGCTCCTTGATCGCCGAAAGACTGAGCGATCGCACATCGCGCCCCAACTCCATCGGTTTTGCCGTCGTTGCCATCCTACCCCTCCTGACATAAAGAGAAACCGTAGCACAGAGGCCACAGAGGCCACAGAGAGAAAGAATATCTCATTCTTTTTCTTCTCTTCTTCTTTCCTCCTCTGTGTCCTCCGCGTTCTCTGCGCTTAAACCCCCGTCGAATTCCCGGTCCTGGCGGCGCAGGGCGGCGAGGGCGCGTTCCCGCGTCGCGCGTGCAGTCGCACTATCAATGTCCATCCGGCTGGTTGTCAAGATTTCTTGCCAGCCTTCCGGGAAGACCGGCTCCGCCGCGAACTGGGGAAACAACTCCGCTGCGACGCGCGCGAAGACGTGCGGCCCGCCGAGCCGGACGGTCGTGAACGGCCCGCTGAGCGACCAGCGCCGCCCCAGACCGCGTT
>JALYUS010000151.1 GCA_030853625.1 Chloroflexota bacterium | reverse complement strand
AGATGGCGATCACACATCCACAAAGCGACACCACGAAGAAGGAAGAGATCGCACCATCGGGAGAGAAGCGCTCTGATACTCAGGCAGCGATGACACCACCCGCATTCTATCAAGAGATGCTCAAGCGACCGAATGTACGGAAACTCCTTACACGGTTGGCAAAAGGAGATGATTGAGATGTCCGATAGCGTTTGATCCGATATGACCGAAGCCGATGACGCATCCTTGTCTGGAGTGTTGGAGAAAATTGCTTTCTCCCTCACCGAATGTATTGATTTCGCCGCACAAGATTCAGAGACAACCGCCGCCAAGGTGCGTCTCCTCACTGCTGCCGCAACCTATTTCAATCTCTTGTCACTTGCGGACTTCGGCGGTCGCGTGGCTCCGGCGCGCGATGTGAGGCTCGTTGAGCAGGTAATTGCTGCTGCTTTCCAAACCTATGAGGGTCATGATCCCCATCCTTCTCCCTTTGACAAGGCTGCAATGCTCTTGCGCGGTATTACCCAGGGCCACCCTTTCAATGACGGGAATAAACGCACCGGCTTCCTTACCGTCGCGTATTATCTTGCCCAAATGGGTTATCCTCTTCCGGCGACCTTGCCCGTAGATGTGATTGCAAACGTCTGCCTCCGTGTTTCCGCTGGCGAATTGCGCGATGTATGGGAAATTGCCCAAATGATTCGGTCATTGTGGAGCGATTGATTCTTGTACCATAAGGCCAAAATCCTTAATCGGTGCGATACTTGATGGTAAGGAAACTGCAATCGCTGACAGCGATGATGGACTGGCGCTACCGAGCGCGACACGCGCGTTGACGCGCAACAAAGGAGAAATGTTCGATGGAAAAGCAGGAAAAGGCCACCTTTGCGGCCGGATGTTTCTGGGGTGTCGAGGCGACGTTCCGGGAGATTCCGGGCGTCATTTCCACCGCTGTGGGCTACATCGGCGGCAAGACGGAGAACCCGACCTACCGGGAGGTCTGCTCGCATACAACCGGACACGCCGAGGCGGTCGAAGTGACGTATGACCCCGCGAAGGTCTCCTATGAGGATCTCCTGAATATCTTCTGGGAGAACCACGACCCGACGCAGATGAACCGCCAGGGCCCGGACATCGGCGACCAGTATCGCTCCGAGATTTTCTACCACAACGCCGAGCAGGAAGCGGCGGCGCGCGCCTCCAAAGAGCGGCTGCAACAGTCCGGTCGGTTCCGCCGCCCGATCGTGACAGCGGTCAGCCCCGCCGAAACATTCTACATGGGGGAGGATTATCACCAGCAGTATCTCGAAAAGCGCGGCATGGCATCCTGCCACGTCAGCATGGCGCACTGAGTCGCCACGATCCAACCACATCCTCTCATATGACCAGCAAGCCAGCCCGCAGATTGCGGGCTGGCTTGCTGCTTTCCGCCGCTGGCTCACGAGCGCGCGTTCACCGCTTGCGACAAATCCTTCCGAGCGCGATGATGGCGACGGCGGGAACGCCAACCCATCGGTATCACGTCAAGGCAAAGGAGCGAGAGGTATGGTCATCGAGGCGACACAGACCGCAACGCAGGAGACGATGGCGGCGCATGCCGCGGCATATGACGATCCCATCGAACAGGAAGCGCTCGAACACGTCTGGATTCACAGCGCCAATTACGTCGAACTCGCCGAGCGGCGCGGGCTGCATGTCTTCGATCACGGCAAGGGCGTGATGCTCTACGATGTCCACGGCAACGAGTGGATAGACGGCATCGCCGGCCTCTGGGTCGTCAATGCCGGACATGGTCGCCAGGAAATCGGCGACGCGATGGCCGCGCAAGCGGGGAAACTCGCCTACGTCTCCAGCGCTTCCTATACCTCCGTTCCCGCCGTCGAACTCTCGGAAACGATTGCCGAACTGGCCCCCGGTGATCTGGAGCGCGTCTTTTTCTGCTCCGGCGGCTCGGAGGCGGTCGAGTCCGCCCTGAAGATCGCCAAGCAGGTGCAGGTGCTGCGCGGCTTCCCCAAACGATACAAAATCATCGCCCGGCGCGGCTCGTATCACGGCGCCACCTTCGGGGCAATGAGCCTGACGACCGGCAATCGCCCGCAGGTCGAGCGCTTCTTCGGCCCGTTGATGGCCGGGGTCGTCCACGTCCCCTCGCCCAATCATTACCGCAACGACTTCGATCTCGAAGGTGAGGCGGGGGACATCATGTGCGCCAAGTGGGTGGAGCAGGAGATTATGTTCCAGGGGCCGGAGACGGTCGCGGCGGTGATTGGCGAGCCGATCTCCTCCTCGAATGGCGTCCACGTTCCCTCGCCGAAATACTGGCAGATGCTGCGCGAGATTTGCGATCATCACGGCGTCCTGCTCATCATGGACGAGGTCATCAACGGCTTCGGGCGCACCGGCAAATGGTTCGCGACGGAGCACTTCGGCGTCGTCCCGGACATCATGACGATAGCGAAGGGACTGAGTAGCGGCTACGCGCCGATTGCGGCGGCGGTCGTGCGACCGAGCGTCTTTGAAGTCTTCATGCAGGGCGACAACTCCTTCAATCACCTGCTGACCTTCGGTGGGCAGGCGGTCGCGGCGGCAGCGGCAATCAAGAATATCGAGATCATGAAGCGCGAGAAATTGGTGGAGCACGCGGCGGAGATGGGCGATTATCTGCTTGCGGGCTTGCGCTCGCTGATGGAGACGCACCCCTCGGTCGGCGATGTGCGCGGGCTGGGGCTTTTGTGCGCGATTGAACTCGTCAAGGACCGGGAGACCAAAGAGAAATGGGGCAAAGACAGCCCATTCACGAAGCGGCTCAACGAGTTGGTCAACGAGCGCCGTCTCCTCAGCCGCGTCTGGGATGTCATTCACATCGCGCCGCCGCTGGTGGTGACGCGTGCGGAGATTGATCGTATTATCACGATCCTCGATGACAGCCTGACGATCGCCGAGCGCGAGGTCGGTGTGCGCTAGCGGGTCGCTTCTCTCGCAATTTTCGCAATCGGGCGTTTGACGAGCGCCCGATTGCGTTCTATACTGCTGAAAATCTGCGACAGAAACCAGTACCGCACCAAGCCGTGATAGGAACGCAGGAGCGGAAACGCGATATCGGGGAGGATGCGGCAGGATGGCCGGATTCATCGCTCGACGGTTGGCGCAGGGCGCAGTGTTGCTTGCCTTGCTCTCCTTCGTCGTCTTTCTCATGATTTATCTGGCGCCGGGAGATGCGGCGGATTTCGCCATCAATCAACGCGCCAACGAGCAGGAAGTTCAGCGTTTCCGCCACGAGATGGGGCTTGATCTCCCGTGGTATCGGCAGTACACGCATCTCGCCGGCAACTGGGTCCGGCTGCGCTTCGGCGACTCGATCATTCAGCGTAAGCCGGTCGCGACGATCATCAAGCAGCAATTGCCGCGCACCGCCGAAATCCTTGCCCTCTCCATCCTCTTCTCGCTCCTGCTCGCCGTGCCGATCGGTATTATCTCGGCGGTGCGGCAGTACTCGCTCATTGACAACGTCGTGACGGTGCTCTCCTTCGTTGGCATCGCCTTCCCCTCGTTTTTTCTCGCCTTAATGCTGATTCTCCTCTTCGCGGTCCGGCTGCACTGGCTGCCGACACAGGGCGCGCAGACGATTGGCCAACCCGCCTCACTTGCCGACCATGTGAAGCACCTCATCCTGCCGGTTTTGACTCTGACGTTGATTCGGACGGCGGGTTGGTCGCGCTATATCCGCTCCTCGATGCTGGAAGTCCTGCGGCAGGACTACATCCGTACCGCCCATGCCAAGGGGCTGACGTCGCGCGCTGTCCTTGCCCGGCATGCCTTCCGCAATGCGCTGATGCCGCTCATCACGCTGCTTGGCCTGAGCCTTCCCGATCTCGTCGCCGGCGCGATTGTGACGGAACAGATCTTCAGTTGGAACGGGTTGGGGCAACTGATCGTGACATCGGCGGGCAAGCGTGATACGCCGGTGGTCCTCGCGCTCACGTTGATGTCCGGCGCCGCAATCATTATCGGCAATCTGCTCGCCGATATTGGCTACCGCGTTGTTGATCCTCGTATCCAGCTGTCGTGACCCGCAATGAACGCGCTCGGAGGGATGATGGATCAGTCTGACACACGCGGCCGTTCGGGGGGAGTGCGGGGTGAGTAATCGCGCAGCAGTCGAGGTTCTCACACCGGAAGCCGGCGGTGCAGTCGCGTTGGGCGGCACGCGCCGCATTGGCAGCCCTTCGCTCTGGCGGCGCTTCGCGAGGAATCGTCTGGCGGTTGTGGGGCTGGTGATTCTTACCGCGCTCGCGTTGGTCGTGACGGTCGGCCCGCTCATCATCCCGGCTGATAAAGTGACCGCGCAGGTCCGTACCGCGACCTTCGCGCCGCCGAGCCGCGACGCCTGGTTCGGGCGCGATGAGTTCGGGCGCGACGCGCTCGTGCGCGCCATCTACGGCGGGCGTATCTCGCTTGGTATCTCGTTCGTTGCGGCGATTATTACCACGATTATCGGTGTCCTGTTGGGAATGATAAGTGGCTACGCGGGTGGCATCGCCGATGCAATCGTTGATCGTTTCGTAGAATTGATCCTGACCCTCCCCTTTCTTTTGCTGCTCATTCTTGCCGCCGCAGTGGCGCCGCCATCGGCAACGAGTATCGTCCTGATTCTCGGCTTGTTTGGTTGGCCGGTCCTCGCGCGGCTGGTCCGCGGCGAGTTCGTCGCCCTCAAACATCGCGAGTTCATCGAGGCGGCGCGCGCCTGCGGCGCTTCAAACGCGCGGATCATCTTCGTGCATATCCTGCCTAATGCCGTCGCGCCAATCGTCGTGACCGCCACACTGATTCTTGCCACAAACCTGATCGCCGAGGCAACGATCAGTTTTCTCGGCCTCGGCATCCATCCACCGACGCCAAGTTGGGGGAACATGCTCACCGAGGCGCAGCGGTATCTCATCGAATCGCCTTTCCTCGCCGTCTTCCCCGGCATGCTCATTCTCGTCACGGTGTTATGCGTCAATCTGCTCGGCGACGGGATGCGTGACGCGCTCGATCCGCGCCAGAAACGATAGCGGCGTTCTTCGATGCGACGCGGCGAGAGGGGGAAGACAAGAGCAAATGGTTGTCCATGTGGGAACCTGAAAGGGAGTAGTGGCGGCGCATAACCGCCGGTGATGGAGGAGTTCGATGAACAGCAAGGACACACAGCCGATTGACACGACCCCCGGCCCCGCTGAGGACGATCTGGCGTACCTGCGCGCGCGTGTCCAGACGCTTCAGCATGCGCACCTGGCCCGCCGACGGCTTCTGCAAGTCGGTGGCGCGGTCTCCCTCAGCACGCTTCTCGCTGCCTGCGGGAATAGCGCCAGCAGCCCCAGCGCGCCGACCGCGACGGCAAATCTCACCGCGCCGAACCCGACCGCCCCGCCAAATGTCAGCGTGCCAACCAGTGCGGCGACTAGTGCCGTCGCGTCAGGAGCGACGAAAGCGGCCCCTTCCGCCGTTAGCCCGACCCAGGCGGCGAGCAGCGCCACCACGCCGCAAGCGGCGAATCAGACCGTTGGCAAGCTCACGCTCATCACGGATCCCCGCCCGACGTACACGGGCACGCCGACCGATAGCACGGACACCCTGACAATTATCCGTGGGAACGACGATATTTCCGACCTCAACCCGACGGCGCTCAACAGTTACTCGCCCTATACCTTCGTCTATGATCCTCTCGTCTGGATTGATGAATACACCCTCGATCCGAAGCCCTGGCTGGCCGAGAAGTGGGATGTCTCCGCCGATGGCAAGACGTACACCTTCTCCCTGCGTAAGGACGTGAAATGGCACGACGGCACGCCATTCACGGCGGACGATGTCGCCTTCTCGATGATCGCCTACCGCGATGATCCGGACAGTGGCGTGGCCCGCTTCTTTCCACTGATGAAGAAGGATCCGGTGGTTGTGGATGCGAATACCATCCGGTTCGATCTCGAAGATAAATCCGGCGACTGGGTTCTCAATGCCTGCAACCAGTTCATGCTGCAAAAGAAGCAGTTTGGCGCGTACTTCGACGCGGCGAAGGGCGACAAGGGGGCGAAGACGCTGAAAGGGTTCGATTACGCCGGAAGCAATCTGATCGGTACGGGCGCGTGGAAGCAGGTCAAGTACGATCCGGGCGCCGCGCCGCCGAACATCCAATATGAGGTCAACCCCACCTACTTCCAGGGCAAACCACATTACGCGAAACTCATCTTCAAGCAAGTGGACCAAGCCAGCGCGCAACTGACTTCCTGGCTGAACAACGAGACCGACCTGCTCTGGCCGGTGACGGCGACTGACCTCGATCAAGTCTCCAAGCAGGACGGCCTCGTGTACAGCGCGTACGCAGTCGCATTCATGAGCGCGTGGATCAACTTCCAGAATCCAAAGTCGGACACGCCGGACTTCCTGAAGGACAAGGCGGTCCGGCAGGCGCTCTCGACGGGCATTGACCGCAAGGGATACGCGCAAGCCGTCTTCAAGGGATTCGTGGACGAGACAAAGATCGGCTCGATTGCCTTCCCCTGGGCGTACAACACGAACCTCAAGAACCCCGCCTACGACCAGGCGAAGGCGCAGAGCATGCTCGAAGCCGCCGGTTACAAGAAGGACAGCAGCGGCAATTTGCTGGATAAGAGCGGCAAGCCCGTGAAGTTCGTCGCCATTACCTCGAACAGCCAGAGTTACCCGGTCGACAAAATCGCCGTCTCCATTCAGGAGGACTACAAGAAACTCGGCATCGCCATGGATATCCAGACGCTGGAACCGGCAGCGCTCAAGACGCGTTGGCAGACATCGTTCGATTATGATCTCTTCTTCACAAGCCGCATCCTGTTCGCGGGCTTCTCGGACCTCACCTACTACGGCAGCGACTGGGATGTACGGAAGACCAAGCAGGGGCGGAATTTCGGCGGCTGGAAAAACGATCAGGCGGATACGCTGCTCCAGCAGATCATCCGCGAGCCGGACCTCACCAAGCAAAAGGACCTCCTTGGCCAATTTCAGACGATCATCGCCGACGATATGCCCGCCTTCTGGCTCGGCTTCCCACGCGATCTGATCCTTGTCAAGAAGACGATCCAGGGATACCAACCGAATGCCATGTGGCAGTACTGGGATACGTGGAAACTCTGGAAGACGACCTGAGTAACGAGTAGCGAGCAGCGAGCAGCGAGTAACGAGAGAGCGACATCTCGTTACTCGTTATTTCGAGAGGAGTGAGTGGCGATGTTCGATAGGGAACTGCGCCATATTCAGGATGGGCCGGGGCGGATGTTCGTGCGTCATCATCACGGGCCGGGCAGCGGCTATCGCCGCCAGCAGCGCTATCTGGCCCGGCGTCGGGCAAAGGCCGCGAACGGAGAGCCGGTCGAACAGATTGCGGACACGCAACCGCTTCATCGCGAGGATCTACAAGGCGCCTGGGCGATGGAGCGGGAAGCGGCGTTGACCGGCCCGAAGGCAAAGGAGCGCGCGGAGCAAGTCAAACTGCACGGCCTCGAAGCGGCGGAGAGCATCAAGGATCGCTCGATTACCCTCTTCCGCCGGGGCCGCTGGGGAAGCCAGGGCAGCACCTTTATCGGCGTACCCTTTCTCGAAGATATGCGCGATCTCGGCGGTCAGGATGTCGTCTTTGTTGGTGCGCCGCTCGATGCCGGCACGACGTACCGGCCCGGCACCCGCTTCGGCCCGCAGGCGATCCGGCTCGCCTCCGCGCTCGGCGGTTCGTACAATCCGGGGCGGGGAATCGAATTGCACGAGATGCTCGATATGGTGGACGCGGGCGACATCCAGGTGATCCCCGCCAATATCGAGAAGAGTTTCGACCAGATCGCCAATGCAGTCAGTTACATTCACGAGCGCGGTGTCTTCCCCGTCGTGCTCGGCGGCGATCACTCGATCGGCTATCCGGATGTGCGCGGCATGGCGCCGTACATTGACGGCACGATCGGCATCATCCACTTCGACCGGCACAGCGATTTGAGCGAATCATCGTTGGACGAGCGGATGCACGGCTCGCCCTTCTTCCATGCGACGAATATCCCCAATGCGCCCGCAACGAATCTCGTGCAAATCGGCATCGGTGGCTGGACGGGATCGAAGGCGGGTATGAAGGTGGCGCGCGAGCGGCATGCGACCGTGATCACCGTGGACGATATAGATCAGTACGGGATCGAGCGCATCATGGAGTATGCGCTCGAAATCGCCTGGCAGAACGCGCGCACCGTCTGGCTCTCGTTCGATATTGACGTGATGGACCCCGCTTTTGCGCCCGGCACCGGGACGCCGGAGCCGGGCGGCCTCTTGCCGCGCGAGGTCTATCGCATGCTGCGGCTGGCGACCCGCGAAGGATTGGCGGGGATGGAGATCGTCGAGGTTTCGCCGCCCTACGATGTCGCGGACATCACCGCGCTACTCGGTGGCCGGGTCGTGATGGAAGTGCTGGCGACCCTCGTATCGGAAGGTAAACTCGGCAAAACACGGCAAACGGAAGCGCCGCAGCCCACCGGCGAGCAGACCGAACCATCCGAAGGAGGGCAATCATAAGAAATCGGTGGTGGCAGGCTTCCAGCCTGTGAGGAACGCAGGCTGGAAGCCTGCCACCATCCTTTGAATTCCTACGATCATCATAACGTCGCGATTGCGCGCTCCGTGAAGGGGCGATTGAGGCGGAATGGGTTCGTAGCGGGCGCGATCGCGCCGGTGAGTACGTCAATGAGCAGACGGCTACCGGCCGGGCTGCCCATCACGCCGTGACCGCTGTAGCCGGTATTCACCCAGAGGCCATCCACTGCGGTCGGGCCGATGAGCGGGCGATGATCCGGCGTCATCGTGTACTGGCCCGCCTGCATGAGCCAGGGCGCGCTATTCCGTTCCCAGACCGACCGCCAGAAAGGAGCCGTCCGCGCGGCGGCGACCGGGCTGGTCGGATCGAGCAATTGGAAGGCGAAGCGGCGGTCGGTCGGCACGTCCTCGACGGGCGTGGTCGGCGGTGTCGTCGGGTCGGTGAAGAGAAGATACGCGCCGTGCAGTGCGGGCCGCCAGTGGACGCCCGTCTCCTCGTCAATCGTCATCGGCGCATGCGGCGGCGCTTCGGGGAGATCGGGGAGGATCACTTTCTGCCGCCGCACCGCCGCGATAGGCAACCGGACATCGGCGCTTTCCGCCAGCAAACCGGAGAGCGGCCCGCAGGCAATGACCGCCGTATCTGTCTGCACCACCCCGGTGTCCGTCTCCACCGCCGTCAGCCGACCACCGACGATGCGGAAGCCCGTCACGCCGCAGTTTACGGCGACAGGCACACCCGATCCCGCCGCGAAGCCCATCGTGATCCGCTTCGGATCGAGAAAGCCATCCCCTGCCGGAAGCGCGCCTGCACAACGTTCTCCGCGATGTACGGAAAGCGGTAGCGTACCTCGTCGCCGTCCAACAGTTCGATGTCGTCCTGTCCCCAGCCGTGCTGCATCGCGACGAGATTGCGCTGGCGAGCGGCGGTCTCCGGTTCGGTGGCGAGCCAGAGATAGCCCTGTTGCCGGATCATCGGGTCATAGACTGTTTGCCCGGTGATCGCGGCAAAATCGAGAAAGAGCGCGACCGATTCCCGGATCAGCGTTACCTCGTCCTCATTGTCGAACTGCAAGCGAAAGCCGCCCGTCGCCGCTGCGGTCGTCAGCGTGCAGAGCGCTGGACGCCGTTCGAGCAGCAGCGGCCGCAGCCCGGCCCGCGCCGCGAAAAATGCCGTCGCCGCCCCGACGATCCCGCCCCCAATAATCACAAGGTCCGCCGCTGCGGGAAGCGCGTTGACGTAGTTCACCGATGCGGGCATTGGCCCATCCCCTCGTCACGCCAGGTAGACTGTAGAGTATTCCGGTGGAGCAGGCTTCAGCCCGCTCCACCATATTGCATGGCGCTACTCATTGCTCATTGCTTCGTACGTCGCATCCATCTCGAATGGGTAGAGCGGGTGACGCCGACGGCGGTAGGTGAAGGTCGAGAGGTCGGACGAGGTGACACCCGGCGTGTTGACCATCGCGATCTCAGCGGCAATCGGCGCGTAGGCCGCGAGCGGCGACATCACGCCCTTCGCGACGACGACCTGATACCGCTCCGGCCAGACGCCGACGGCGTACATCTGCTCGATGCTCGTGTTGCCGACGCGCAGGCTCGTCAGCACGAGCGTATGATCGTCCGTCGTTTCGAGGACGACCGTCGTGCCGCCATCGAAGAAACGCCAGCCGCCATGCGTCGGGCGCGGATCCTCCCATGTGCCTTCGAAGATCGTCCGCACCCGGCCGGTGACGGTGACGGGGCTGCCATGCATCGTATCCGTCTTTCCTCCGACTGCTAGTGTGATGGTTGCACCAACGCCAGCCACGATGCAGGCCGCGACCGCTTCGGGATCGTAGAGCGTCTGGAGATACCGCCGCACCCCCAGCCGCTGCGCCGCTGCGAGGAGGATCGTCGAATCTGCCGCGCTACCGCCGCCGATGTTGTCCCCGACATCCATCAACACGACCGGCCCCTTCGGCGCAGCCGCCGCATGACGCAGCGCGTCCTCCGGCGAGGGCGTGTCGCCGATGAACTCCGCCCGCCGCTCCCAGGCGCGTTGCGCCAGCCATTGTGCGGCATCGCGCGCGGCGACCGGGTCGCCATCATGCACGGCGATGAACGACATGCCCATCTCCGGCATATCAGCGTACGGGAAGCCCATCACGCCGCTCGCCGAGAGCATACCGGGACGCCGGATGACCGCCTCAACATCCGCCATCATCCCCTGCATCGGCTCCGCGCCGGTGAACTGCTTGACGATATTGACGACGAGGGGTGGCGTCTCGATTGCCTGCGCGGGATGCACCTCGCCACGCACCGCCCGCACGATGATCTCGCCGCATTCGCGCGCGCGGATGCGGGCATCGAGGTGCGGATTTGTGCGGTAGACGACGGTCACGGTCGCGTTCTCCACGAGCCGCGCGGTGATGTTGCCGTGCAAGTCCAACGCAACGCCGATCGGCATTTCCGGCCCGACGAGCGCGCGGACGCGGGCGGCAAACTCGCCGTCCGCATCGTGATATTCCTCGGAGACCGCCGCGCCATGCAGCACGAGCAGGATGCCATCCCACGGCCCGTTCGCTTCCAGCAGGTGCAGGCATTCCGCGCTAATCCGCTCAAAGGCGTCCGCCGTGATCGTGCCGAGTGGCCCCGTGTTCGCGAAATACAACGGCACGACCTCAACGCCCGGCTCTCGCCCGACATCGAGATACCCGGAGACGCTCGACTGCCCTTCCCCGTGCTCGCGCACCACCTCCTCGCCGCGCAAGATGCCGCTCTCCTCGAATTTCGCGTAATCCGTCGGCGTCGTCGAAAACGTATTCGTCTCGTGGTAGTACCCCAACAGCGCCAGTCGCATCACTCCCCTCCTTGTAAGATGAAACCGGGGAGAACCGCAAAGGACGCAAAGAACGCAGAGGACGCAAAGAGAATCAAAGAGTGGAGAATGCTTTTTCCTTTTTCTCCTTTGCGTCCTTTGCGTCCTTTGCGGTTCATTTGGTTTCCTCTCCTTCCGATACCGATGTTACTTCGCGGCGAGGGCGCGCACTTGGGCGACGGCATCGGTCATCGCCGCGAGATAGACGCTCATGTCGGTGCCGTAGGAGATGACATTGAAGCCGATATCCAGCCATTCCCGCGCCTGCTCGACCGTGCCGGGCTGGATGCCCGCGCCGAGATTGTGTTGGTTGCAGACCGCCACGACGCGCTTCAGGTTGTCGAGGAACCGTTGGTCGTGAAACTGGCCGGGGATGCCCATGCTCTGCGTCAAATCGAAATGGCCAACCCAGAGGACATCCACACCCGGCGTCGTGGCGATCGCTTCGAGATTTTCGATCCCCGTGACGCTCTCGATCTGGCAGATGACCGTTGTGTTTTCATTTGAGTAATGCAGGAATTCCGCTGGCGTGACGCCCCGATAGCCCGTCAGCGCGCCGCCGAGGCCGATGCCGCGTGTACCGAGCGGGGCATACTTCACGGCATCCACGATGGCGCGCGCCTCATCCGCCGTCTTGACATTCGGCGCCATCACGCCGAGCGCGCCCGCGTCCATCGTCCGGGCAATCAGGTGATAGGCGATCTCCGGTACGCGCACGAAAGGGGCAATCGTTGTCGCGCTGAACCACGCAACGAGATCCGCCACGTCGGCGCTCGAAAAGGCCGCATGCTCGGTGTCAATGATCGCGAAATCCACGTCGCAGGCGTCCATCATCCGCGCCATCCCGCGCGAGCCGAACTCCCAGAGCATCTGCCCGACCGGCACCTTGCCTGCCGCACGGACCTGCGTGAACCGGTTCTCCTTCATCCCCGTACCTCCCATTGCTGGCGCAAGGCCGCCAATTTCGCCTGCATCACCGGCCGCTCCGCCGCAGCCCGGTTCACCGTGTACTCCGGTATGTCGCCTTTGAGGACAGTCAAAATGCTGTTGCACGCGACCGTGCTCGTGTCGCGTGCCATTTGATCCGTCCAGGCAATCGCGTGCGGCGTGAGGATGACGTTGTCCATCTCCGCCAGCGGGTTCGGTAGCGGTAGCGGCTCCTCCTCGAAGACATCGAGCGCCGCGCCTGCGATCCAGCCTTCCGTGAGGGCACGGATGATCGCCGCCTGGTCAATGATTGGCCCGCGCGCCGTATTGATGAGGAAGGCGGTCGGCTTCATCCGCTGCACCTGCGCCTCGCCGATCATGTGGAAGGTCGCTTTCGTCAAGGGGCAGTTGATGCAAACGAAATCGGACTCCGCGAGGAGCGTATCAAGGTCCACCAGTTCGACGCCGAGCGCCGCCGCCTGCGCTGGCGAGACGTACGGATCCACCGCCAGCATCCGGCCGAGATCGAAGGGCTTGACGAGACGGAAGAAGTCCGCGCCGATGTTGCCGATGCCAACTGAGCCGAGTGTCCGCCCCGCGAGCGCGACGCCCATCGTCTGCGGAATCTGCTCCCATCTGCCGGTGCGGACGATGCGATCTTTGGCGGGAATGCGCTTCGTGATGGCGAGGAGTAGCGCCATGATCCCCTCCGCGACCGGACGGCGCACGGCGGGCGGCGTGATGCAGACCAGGACGCCATGCTCCGTCGCGGCGGGAATGTCAATCGTATCGTAGCCGACGCCCCAGCGCGCGATCACCGCGAGCCGCTCCGCCCGCGCCAGTGTCTCCGCCGGGTAGCGCACGCCGAGGCTGACCACGGCGTCATAGCCCGCGATCTTCTCCGGCGCGACGACGTACGTCTCCTGGGCGAAGTACTCCCATTCCAGCCACGGTACGGGATCGAAGATCTCCCGCAGTATCGGTTCCAGCAACCCGGTCGCGCGCGTCGTGAAGTCTGCCGATACTCCTACACGGAATCTGTCCGGTACCATTTCCCCTCCCCCGTGATTGCCCCACATCTGACGTGCATATCCTACCCGAAGATCGTCGAAAACGAACGAACCGCGCCCCTGCGGTTCAATTGGTTGCTCTCCGTATGGGATGCATAAACATGCCGTGTTTCGGACGCAGGGTGACGAGCGGCGCGACTTCGATGTGCTGGCCGGGAACGAGGGCGAGGCGGTAGCGTTCAGCGACCGTTGCGACGATCAGCTGCGTCTCGACAAGAGCGAAGGACTGACCGATACAGAGGTGTGGGCCGCCCCCGAAGGGAAAGTAGGCGAAGCGGGGGCGCGCGGCGTGCGCCTCCGGCATGAAACGCTCAGGGTCAAAGCCTTCCGGGTTCGGCCACTCGTTGGCGCGGCGGTGTGTGACATAGGGACTCATGACGATCAGTGCGTTCGCCGGGATGTGGTAGCCGCCAATCGTGTCGCGCGCGATAGCGCGGCGGGTACTGATCCAACTCGGCGGGTACAGGCGGAGCGTCTCGTCCACGACCATGCGCGTGTACGGCAGGCGCGGCAGATCATCCATCATCGGCGGGCGATGACCGAGCATGATCGTCAGTTCTTCGTGCAGTTTCCGCTCGATGGCAGGATGCAGCGCAAGGGAATACCACGTCCAGATGAGCGCGCTGGCGACCGTCTCATGCCCGGCAATCAAGAACGTGATGATCTCGTCGCGCAGTTGCCGATCGCTCATCCCCTCACCCGTGTCGGCATCGCGTGCGCACATCAGCATCGCGAGCAGATCATCTGCTGCCTCCGGGTCGCGGCGACGGCGCGCGATCAGAGCAAAAATCGCGCCGTCGAGCATGCGGATCGCCGCCATGAAGGCGCGATTGCGCGGCGTCGGCACCTTTGGGGGAAAGGCCAATGGCGAGCGGGCGCGGTGCGCGATGTGGTCGAGCGTGGTGAGCGCGGCCCGGCTCAATGCATCGGTGTCGTTCGCGAAGTCCGCACTGAAGAGCGTCTTGCCGACGATTTCCAGCGTCAGGCGCATCATCTCGCCGTCAATGTCCAGCGCGTCGCCGCGCGTCGCAACGCCATCCCACCGGTCAAGCATCGCGGCTGTCGCGTCCGTCGTTTGCGTGGCGAGGCGCGTGAGACGGTCCCGGTGAAACGCAGGCTGGATGAGCCGCCGCTGGCGGAGCCAGACCGCGCCGTCGCTCGACAGTAATCCTTGCCCCGCGACGAGGCCGAGCAGACCATACTGAAACGTCGCCTTGCTGTAGTTGCGGCTATTTTCCTGCAAGACCTGCCGCACGCCCGCCGGGTCACTGACGACGTAGATCGTCCAGAAGCCGACGGGGTATTGGAGGACATCGCCGTAGCGCTGGGCGATCTGCGCGAGCGCGCCGAGCGGCGAGCGGCGGATCGCTTGCAAGTCGCCGTAGGGGATGTACCGGCCGGGGCCAGGCGGGGGGAGAAGCGGCATCGGGAATAAACCTCACCTCCGGCCCCTCTCCATTACGATCGAGAGGGGAGGGGAAAATGCGTCGGATCAGTTTTCGTCGGTGCATCGTATCATTGCCACACGCGCCGCGCATGACGCCGCCAAAGCCATTATTGGCCGGATAATCTGGATTCTTTGGATTTGACAAGACCCATTATCGTCACCGGCCTCGTGTTCGAGCGTCTCTTCGTACGAAACGAACCCGGACGCGCGTGTATAATCGCCGGGTGGAGCGACGACGGGGAACGTGAGGAGGAAGAGCGCGAATGGTAGCGATGGACTTCGGCGTCGGTGTGCATCCAACGCCGCGCGGCGGCACGATCCCGGCGATGCTGGCAATGAATGAGCGGTTACTCGCCGCCGCCACGGAGCATGATCTCTCCTGCTGGGTGATTGACCATTTTCAGTTCGACAGGCAGCCGATCCTCGAATGCTACGCCTTTCTCGCCTACCACGCCGGAAAGACGCCCGGCCTGCGATGGGGGAACCTCGTTCTGGGGCAGGGGTATCGGAATCCGGCGCTGACGGCAAAGATTGCTGCCTCCCTCCAGTTCCTCACCGGGGGCCGCTACATCCTCGGCATCGGCGCGGGCTGGAAGGAAGACGAGTACCGCGCGTACGGCTATCCCTTTCCGCCGGCGCGCGTGCGGATCGGCCAACTCGAAGACGCTGTGCGCATCTGCAAACTCCTCTGGACGGGTGGCCCGGCCTCGTACGACGGTCCCTATTATCAGATCAAGGATGCCTGGTGCATCCCGGCCCCCGAACCACCACCCCGCATCATGATCGGCGGTGCAGGGGAGCAACGCACCCTCCGGGTGGTCGCCCAATACGCGGACTGGTGGAACGCCGACTACTACTCCCCCGCTGATTACGCGCGCAAACTTGGCATCCTCCGCGACCATTGCCGCGCCGTTGGCCGCGACGAGTCCGCTGTCGTGCCGACCTGCTACATGGGCATCAGCATCTCGAACGACCCGGCGAAACTAATCCGCCATCCACCCGTGATGTCCCGCCCGGATATGTACGTCATCAGCGGCACCCCGGACGAGGCGACCGCGCAGATCGAGGAATTCGCGGCAATCGGTGTCCGCCACATGCAACTCAACTTCCTCGATTACCCGCAGACCGACAGCCTCGACCTCTTCCTCTCCGCTGTTCTTCCCCGCTTCACCCGCGCGGGGACATAAGAGGGGATAAAGCGCAGAGGACGCAGAGAACACAGAGAACACAGAGAGGAATGAGAGAAAGAAATCTGTTTGGCTCTCCTCTCTGTCCTCCGTGATCTCTGTGCTTCCATCCCTTTAGAAAGGAGCGACGGAAATGTGTGCAGTGCAGACGAGAAAGCGGACAGATGAACTGGTTGGGCGGGCGGCGAAGGTGCTACCGGGGGCCAGCCTCGGGTCGTTCCAGTTGCCGCTGGATCAGACAGTAGTCATTGCGGAGGGGCGCGGGCCGCGCCTCTGGGATGTGGATGGCAACGAGTACATAGACTACGTGCTCGGCTCCGGCCCGATGCTGCTCGGCCACGCGCATCCGGCAGTCGTCGAAGCGGTGCAGCGGCAGGCGGCGAAGGGGTCCACCTTCTACTCTCTCAATGAACCGATTATCGCGCTCGCCGAGGCGATTGTGGATGCTGTGCCATGCGCGGAGGCGATCAAGTTTATCTCGACCGGCACGGAGGCGACCTTCCACGCCCTGCGCCTCGCCCGCGCCTTCACCGGCAAGCAGCATATCCTCAAGTTCGAGGGTGGCTTTCACGGCGTCCATGATTACGCGCTCGTCAGCGCCTTCGGCATGGACACGACCGGCGAGCGGCGGCGCGTCATTGATTCCGCCGGTATCCCGCAGGCGGCGTCCGGGACGGTAATTGTCGCACCGTACAACGACGCCGAGACCGTGCGGGAGATCATCGCGGCGCATGCGGCGACGCTCGCCGCTGTCATCATCGAGCCAATGCAGCGCGCGATTACTCCCATACCCGGCTTTCTCGAAGCGGTGCGTGCGGCGACGGCGGAGCACGGCGTCCTACTCATTTTCGATGAGGTGGTGACGGGCTTTCGCCTCGCCTACGGCGGCGCGCAGGAGTATTTCGGCGTCGTGCCGGACCTCGCGACGTACGCGAAAGCGATTGGCGGCGGCTACCCGCTCGCGGCGGTCGCCGGGCGGCGCGACATCCTCGCGCTCACGGATCCGCAGCAGCGCGGCACAGGGCCGTACGCCGTCCTCGGCGGGACATTGAGTGGCAATCCGGTCGCGGCGGCGGCGGGCCTTGCTACGCTTGCCGAACTGAAGAAACCCAGCGTCCATGAGCGGCTGTTCGCGACCGGCAACCGGCTCCGTGAAGGCATCGTGGCGCTCGGTCGCGATCTCGGCATTCCACTCCAGGTACCGGGCGTTGGCCCCGTCTTCCAGGTCTTCTTCACCGCCCGCCCAATCACGAACCACGCGGACACCCTCGTGGCGGACGCCTCCCTCGCCTCCCATTTCGCCATGGAATTGCTTGCACGCGGCATCTTCCATGCGCCCAACACGAAGTTCTACATTTCTACCTCCCACACCGACGCCGAGATTGACCAGACGCTTGTCGCAATTGAGGAAGTATTACAGGTACTACGAGATCGTTGATTCGCCAAACAGACACATCATTGTGTCGCACGCGGGGAGCGGCATCCGTGGAAACTGACTTCTTCGGCGATCTGACGGAGAACGACCGCATACGTCTATTTTATCACGGAGCAAGGAGACGTTTAGAATTTCACCGTGCAATACGAAATCATATTCGACGATGCCTGGCGCCCAGTGGTACGCTATGATGGATGGCACAATCAACCACATCGAGACACGCTTGATCGCGCGGGACATGTGCGACACAAGGATTGGCTGTCAATGTCTTACGGTGATGCATTGACCTATGCGCTTGATGATTTGCGACAACGATGGCGGCGCTATCGCGAGAATTTCCTGCGGAGAATGCGATGAAGGTACAACGGGCAAATGCAACGACAGAAGGTGTCATAGAGCGGAGCATTGCGCTGTTATCGGCGTTCACACAGGCAATGATTGCCGATCCATCACTGGGCGCAGGAACTCCCAAAGGGACAACGCTGGTACTCATTCCCGATGACGATCCGGAGTTGGCCGCACAATCGGCTTCTGAGCGAGCGTGCGCAGGCAGCAGGTAAGGCCGTCCATGTTCGGCATGTCCGCACGCACGCACGGAACTCGCCACTCGATAACCTCCCATCCTTCGCCACCGTTGTCTTATGGCGAAAGGCGCTCGATGCACCAGGTAGTATCCGGCTGGCGGGCGTAGCGGAGGCGATCGTGCAAGCGGCTGGGACGGCCCTGCCAGAACTCGATTGCCGCCGGGATCACACGATAGCCACCCCAGAACGGCGGCAGCGGGATATCGCCCTCCCCGAATTGTGCGGTCAATTCCGCCAGCCGCGCTTCCAGTGGCGCGCGCCCATTGAGGACGCTGCTCTGCTTCGATGTCCATGCACCGAGGCGGCTCCCGCGCGGCCGGGATTGGAAATAGGCGTCCGATTCCTCGCGCGAGACCTTCTCCACCGCGCCGGTGATCCGTACCTGCCGGTGCAGTTCCACCCAGTGGAAGACGAGCGCGGCGACCGGGTTTTCCGCCAGTTCCTGCCCCTTCCGGCCCTCGTAGTTCGTGTAAAAGACGAAGCCGCGCGCGTCGAACCCTTTGAGCAGCACGATCCGCGCGGAAGGCACGCCCGCCCGCGTTGCCGTGGCGACGGTCATCGCGTTTGGTTCCGGGACGTGCGCGGCGAGCGCCTGCTCGAACCAGCCGGTAAACTGCGTCACGGGGTCCGCATCCACGTCGCCTTCGTCGAGGCGCATCCCGGCATATTCTTGCCGCAACGCGGCGACCGTATGGCCGATGTCGGTGTCATCACGCATCATTCGTTCCTCTTTCTCTTCCTCAGTTTTCAGCCCTCACTCCTTTGGACGCCGTGTCCGGATCGCGTCGCGCGAGCAGATAGAGGGCAACGACGATCAGGAGGATAACGAGCGCGTTGATGCCGAGGTCTATCATCCGGCGGGTGAAATCCTCGCGCGAGAGTTGCCCCTGCGTCTCACCGCTGATACTCATCTCCGCGCCGATGGCGAGAATGCGCCGCGTCGCGGAAATCGCGCCAATGAAAAGAAAGGGCCGCAACGACGCGCCGCCCTCCTCGATGTACGAGAGGACGGTGCGCAGCACCTCCATAATAATCATGACGAGCAGCAGGTCATTGACGAGCGTGATGACCGCCTGCGGGAAACCGCCCGCTGCATGATCGCTCAGGCTCTGAAAGAACGTCACGACAGTATAGCCAAGCATCACCAGCGCGCCAATGAGAAAGACGACACCGACGAGGATGTATACAAAGGTGTCCGCCCCATTCAGCCACGGCGTGACGGCGTGACGCAACCGCGCGGCCTGCGGGCTTTCTCCGTCATGCGCCGCTGCCCCTTCGGCATCCGCCGTTCCCTGCTCGGCCGTTCGCACACGTTCGTCTTGCACGCGGACACTCCTCCGCTTATCTAATACCCATTCAATCACGAATACGCCTCAGTATAGTGGCAAATCCCACCACCCGCCAACGGCCACCGGATCGAAACCGATTGAACCGCAGAGAACGCAGAGAAATACAAAGGATTGAAGGGGAAAAACGCTATTTCTCCTTCCTTCCTCTGTGATCTCTGCGCTCTCTGCGCCTCTGCGGTTCAATCGGTTTCATCTCAGCCGGGCGCGAACGGCCAGATCGTCATTGCCGTCCGGCCAAGGATCCATCGCTTGTCGTCTTCGAGGAGGAAGGGAAGATGCTGCGTGATGATCGCCAGTTCCTGATCGAGGGGGAGCGTGCGGTGTGCGCCGGGATAGCCGGTGCCCCAGAGAAGTCGCGAGGCGCCGAACGCCTCGTAGAGCATCTTCACCCAGGGAAAGACATCGCGGTATGGATACTCCTTCGTGCGCGAGGCGAGCGAGAGTGCGGAAACCTTGACGTAGGTATTCGGCAGATTCGCGAGCGCGAGAATGTTCGCGAACTGCGCATACGGCGGCGGTTCGGTGATATCCGGCTTGCCGAGATGGTCAACGATCACTTTGACGCCGGGATAGCGATGGGCCATTTCGTGAAGCCGCCATGCCTGCGGCGGATGCATCTGCACGTTGATCACTGCGCCGAGTTCCTGCGCCGTTTCCCAGAGGGCGTGGTTGCGCGATGCGCTCACCCATGCCGGATCGCGGTCGCGCACCATGTTTAGCCGGAACCCCGCCATCCCCGCAGCCATCCACGCACGCACGTCGGCGGCATTCGTCGGCGAATCTGGATCAATCAGCCCGTGCGCCGCGAACAGATGCGGATGCGCCACCGCACTCTCCACCACGTAGTGGTTGTTCCACCCGGACGTGCTCGGCTGCACGAGAACGGTATGCGTGATACCCGCCGCCGCGTTATCCGCCAGCAG
>JALYUS010000146.1 GCA_030853625.1 Chloroflexota bacterium | reverse complement strand
AAACCTCCCTTATGCAACGGATTGCTGCTCATCCTCCGCCGTACCGAGCGCTTCTTCGACTAGTCCGCGCTCGTCTGACGACCGTAGCCGACCATTCATGGTCCGGTACAGTACCGACCCGACCCCTTCGAGCGCGCCGAGGCGGTTGACGAGTCGAAGCACCGCCGTCTCGCGCGCATTTCCCATCACCAGTTCAATCCGATCCTCACTCCGCCCTGTCCGCAGACGCAGGCCGCGGAGTGGCACGCCGGAATCCAGTACGATGCGCTCGACCGCCGCGATCTGCCCCGGCGCATGCTTCATTCGCACGCTCAGTGTGCTCGGATTATGGTGTGCGAAGAACCGGCGCTCGATGAAGCGCAGGACGATCTGGATGGCGATAATCGCCGCCGTGACAATCAGCGCCGCCCAAAAGAGTCCCCCACCACAGGCCAGCCCGACGGCCGCCGCCGACCAGACACTCGCCGCCGTCGTCAGGCCACTGACCGTGTTCTTGCGGAAGATAATCACTCCCGCGCCGAGGAAGCCGATCCCGCTCACGACCTGCGCCGCAACGCGACTTGGATCGAATGACACTCGGCTGACACCCATCACATCTGCGAAGCCGTACGTTGAGACGATCATGAGGAGGGACGAACTGACCGCGACGAGCGCGTGCGTTCTCAGTCCCGCAGCACGTTCGAGCCGCTCGCGCTCCAAGCCGAGAACCGCACCGCAGAGTAAGGCGATTCCAATGCGGATCAGTACCGTGGTGGTGGCAATCTGCATACACGAACCCCTCTGCATGGCCGATACTGCACGCCAGTACAACCGTGATCGAGACGTTTCATGCTGAACCGGGGCGAGGCTGCCACGAAGAGGTGCCTCATTTTCGGACAGCATTCGCGCAAGTCTCACATCGCGTAGTGCTAGTGTAAAACGCCTTTAGGGGATTTGCAAGCCCTAAAGTGCCAATAAAGGGAAGAAACAACTTATATTTCTATTCCGTTGTTACGTCGAAAAGAGATGCGCGCAATCGGTCTGTGAAACGTTCGGTGTTTTCCTTGTGAGCGAACAGCATTGGTGGCAGAAACGTAATGCGCACCACGGCGCGCCGGGGCCAGTGGATTCCGGCAGGTAGAAGATCCGATGCGCCGATGATCCGCACTGGCACGACCGGATACATGCTCTGTTTCGCGAGCAGGGCAACGCCGCGATGCAAGCGTGTTTCATCCTCCGCATGGTCGGGGATCGTTCCTTGCGGGTAGATGACGATAGCGAAGCCAGAACGTAACCACGTTATTGCATCGGAAAGTGACTGGCGCGGAGAGCCGGTACGGTCAATCGGAATCGCGCCGAAGACGAGGGCGACGAACGGGCCGAACCCGGGTCGGTTGTGGCGGAAGAAGAAATCCCGCGCCGCCGTGACGACGAGGCGGTTCCCCCGCACGCCGACCGCCCAGAGAATGAGCGGTGTGTCGGCCATGCTCGTATGCGTAGCGGCGTAGATCACGGGGCCGGTCGGGATGCGCTCCCGTCCTTCCACAACAAGCCGCCGCATCCAGATGCGCAGTACGGGATAGTAGAAAGACACGACGAGCGCGCGCCGCAGCAGACGCACCGGCCACCACCCGACCCAACGATACGGCAATGGTCGGCCATGCATGGGCATGATGCGTCCTTAGCGCGCGGGGGGTGTCGTCGCGAAGGCGCGCAGCAAATTCACCGTCGCGGTGACATCGCTCTCCTCGATCATCTCAGTCGCCGTGTGCGTGTAGCGCGTCGGCGTGCCGATCAGAGCGGACGGGATGCCGTGATCGAAGAAGGCGTGCGCGTCCGAGCTGTAGTTCGCGTAGACGCCGTGCTGGAAGGGAATGGCGTTCGCTTTCGCCACATCCGCGAGCCGCCAGAGTAACCGCCGGTCGTAATGCATGCCGCCATCCTTGTGGACGAGCGTCGGCCCGCCGCCGAGATGCGTCGCGTACTCTTTTTCCTCCACGGTCGGCACATCGCCGACGAGGCCGACATCGAGCGCGATAGCGAGATCGAAGTCGAACCGGTGCGCTATCGCCTTCGCGCCATGTATACCCCCCTCTTCCTGGACGGTCGCGCCGTACCAGAGGTCGTACTGCAACGTTGTGATGTTCAGATCGTTGAGCAGCAGGTCCATGATGGCGAGGAGCATCCGATCATCCATCGCCTTGCCTGCGATCCGGGTGCCGAACCGCCGCGTCGGCCACGACCAGATGACGCCCGCGCCGACATGGACGCCTCGCTCCTCGACCTCTATCCGGCTCTTCGCACCGATGTCCACAAAGAAATCATTGAAGTCGAGATGCGGCTTCTCAAGTTGCGGCTGGGTGAGCGTATGACCGCTGGCGGTGGCGAAAATGCCCTCCGCCACGACGCCATGTCGTCCGACGATCTGCGCGATCTGCCCGATCATATAGCGGCGATCCGGCGAATTCCGGCGCATCCCTTGCGCCGTATCGAGCATCAGGAATCCCGTATCAGTGATGTAGCGCACGACGAAGCCGATCTCGTCCATATGCGCCTGCACGAGCAGTTTCGGCCCACTCCCGCCGACGCGGCAGACGATATTCCCGACCGGGTCCTCATGCCACTCCGCCATGCGGCTCTGCCACCGTTCCCGGAGCCAGACGCGCACGGCTTCTTCCTGCCCCGACGGGCCGGGAATTTCCGAAAGTTCCTTGATGAGGGTAAAAATCCGGTCGCTTCCCTCGCACCCATCCGGCATGCCCCGCTCCTTGCGCACTTTATCATTGCGAGAGTGAATCAATGCAAGACTGATCGCAGCCAGGGTGCAGTATACTAGGAAGTCGGACGCCGTAGCGACGACAGGGAGTAAATACGGGCGATGATTGAGCAGGGGCAAAAACAGCGACGAGCGACGCGGCGGACGGTCAATATTCCGCACTTCTGGGGATGGGTTGCCTTCGCGATCGTCGTTGCCGCCGTCATTACCCTCGCCGTTTTCCATCCGCTCCCCGTGCCGAAGTCGGTCGTGTTCAGTACGGCGGCGATCATTGGTCTCTGGTGGTTGCTCGGCGGGCTATTCTTCCGCGCCCGGTTTGCGAAGGCAATTCGGAAGCGGCGGCGCTCCGGCTTGCGGGTAGGAGGATGGGCGCTCGACGGCTGGCAGGCGCGGCATCAGCGGCACGGCTCATATTGGCGGGCGGTACGCTCCTGGACTCGCACGACGCGCTGATGGTAGACGACGAACGCCGCTACCGCGCGGCGATTACGGCGGCTTTCCCCAATCTCCCGATACGGACCTGCCGCTTTTTCGCCGAAGGGTGGGACAGTGTCGTCTGGGAAGTCAACAACGATCTTGTCTTCCGCTTCCCGAAACGCGCCGAGGTCGCGACCCGGCTCCGCATCGAGATTGCGCTCTTGCCCGTGCTCGGCCCGACACTTCCGGCGCCCGTACCACGCTTCATGTACGTTGCCGATGGCTCGAATGCATTCCCATACCCCTTCGTTGGCTACCCGAAACTGCCTGGTGTGCCACTCGTTGAAACGCCCGCCGCTGGTATCGCACCGGAACGGCTCGCGGCACAGATCGGTCAGTTCCTGACCGATCTGCATCGCTTCCCAACCGATTGCGCGGCGACCTATGGCGTGCCAGACACCAAACCGGAGACGTGGCGCGCGCAGTACGACGTACTGCGTGCGGACCTGCGGGCGCTCTTCCCGCAGATGACGCCGTCGGAACGGGCGCGGACGGAGGCGCTCTTTGCCGCATACCTCGACGATTCGGCGCATTGCCAATGTACGCCCGTGCTGCTCCATCGCGATCTCGGCGGCGATCATCTCCTCCTCGATCCGTACACTGGTGATCTCGTCGCCGTCATTGACTGGGGCGACGTCTCGACCGGCGACCCGGCGCAGGATTTCTGTGGCCTGCCCGC
>JALYUS010000391.1 GCA_030853625.1 Chloroflexota bacterium | reverse complement strand
ACGACGATGATCTTCCTCTTTTTCATCCCGATCATGGCCGGGTTCGCCAACTACTTCTTCCCCTTGATGATCGGCGCGCGGGACATGGCCTTCCCGCGCCTCAATGCCTTCGGCTTCTGGATGCTCCTCTTCGGCGGCCTCTTCCTCAACAGCAGTTTCTTGTTCGGCGGCGCGCCGGACGCCGGCTGGTTCGCCTACGCACCGCTGACGGAAGTCGCCTACAATCCCGGTCGGAGCATGGACTTTTGGGCCGCCGGGCTGACCTTGCTCGGCATCTCCTCGATCACCGGCTCGATCAACATCATCGTCACGACGCTGAAGATGCGCTGCCCCGGCATGCGCTTCAACATGATGCCCCTCTTCGTCTGGTCCACCCTCGTGCAGAACTTCCTCCTCCTCTTCGCGCTGCCGAGCCTGACGACAGCGGCGATCTTCCTGCTCCTCGATCGGCATCTCGGCACCAGTTTCTTCAAGGCGGAGAATGGCGGCGACCCGCTCCTCTATCAGCACCTCTTCTGGGCCTTTGGCCACCCGGAGGTCTACATCCTGATCCTCCCCGTCTTTGGGATGGTCTCAGAGATTTACCCCGTCTTCTCGCGCAAGCCGATCTTCGGCTATATCTTCGTCGCCTGGTCAACCGTCGCGATTGGCTTCCTCTCCTTCACGGTCTGGGTGCATCATATGTTCGCGACCGGCCTGCCGGACGTGGCGCTCGCCTTCTTCGCCGCCTCGTCGTCGCTGATCGCCATCCCGACCGCCGTGAAGATCTTCAACTGGACGGCGACGCTCTGGGGCGGCAGCATCGTCATGAAGACGCCGCTCATCTTCGCCGTCGGTTTCCTGCTGATGTTCCCGATCGGCGGGCTCTCGGGCGTCTCGCTGGCGGTCGTGCCGTTCGATTGGCAGGTGACGGACACCTACTACATCGTCGCGCACATCCACTACGTCTTCTTCGCCGGCACGGTGATGGGCCTCTTCGCCGCCCTGTATTACTGGTTCCCGAGATCACCGGGAAGCTACTGAATGAGCGGCTGGGGACGATCCACTTCTGGCTCGTCTTCATCGGGCTGAATCTGACCTTTTTCCCGATGCACATGCTTGGCCTGCTCGGCATGCCGCGCCGTCAGTGGACGTACCACGCGGACATGGGCTGGACGGTCTACAACTTCATCGAGTCGGTCGGCGCCTTCATCATCGCGGCGGGCGTGGCGGTCTTCGTCGTGAACCTGATTGTCTCCTTCCGCAGCGGCGTGCGCGCGGGTGCAGACCCGTGGGACGCCTGGACGCTGGAATGGGCGACCGCCTCGCCGCCACCGGAGTACAACTTCCTCAAGACGCCGGTGGTGCGCTCGCGCCGCCCGCTCTGGGACATGAAGCATCCCGGCAACGAAGATTGGCGACAGGGTGCCCATTGAGGAATCCCCGGAAACGGACGGTATATGTAGCGCGTTGATTGTTGATACCGCAGAGCAGGCGTTCTTCCGCGCGATCATCGATAGTCTGGCGCTCTCCGGCCCCGCTCGCGTGCCGCTGGTGCGCCCGCACCGACGACCGCCTGCGATGCACCGCATCGGCAAGGCTGCTATCATGCGACCATGAATACCCCCTCCGTGCAAGGCCCACCTCCTCGGAACGCAGCCCGTCCGCGTCGTGGCCCCGCCACGATGGCAGACGAGCACATCGGTTTCAACGGTCGGTTCGCCGCCGCGCTTACCAAGTCGGTCGGCTCGATGTGGGTGGTCTATTTCACGACGCTCTTCGTGCTTGCCTGGATCGCATTGGCCACCTTCGGGCCGCTGCATTCCCGCGACCCCTACCCATTTCCCCTCCTCTTGCTCATCGGCAACGTCGTTCAGCTCCTGCTCGTCTTTGTCATTCTGGTCGGCCAGCAGGTGCTCGGCAGGACCGCCGACAAGCGGTCGTTGCAGACGTACGAGGACGCCGAGGAGATCTTCAAAGAGGTCGTGCAGCTCCACGATCATCTCGTGGAGCAGGATCGCATTCTGAACCGGGGCATCAGCCTCGTCGAGACGCAGCCCCATCCATGGATCGCCGACCGGAAGGTGACCCCGCCGCCGACCGTCGAAGATCAATACGTCGGTGTCAACGGCCAGATCGCCGCTTGGATCACGAAGCGGGTGGGGAGTATGTGGGCCTTCTACGTCGCCACGCTCTTCCAGTTCGGGTGGATTGGCCTCTCCGTCGCCGGCGTCATCACCTTCGACCCGTACCCTTTTGCCTTCCTGCTCTTCCTTTCCAGTCTCGCCCAGTTGATCTTCATGTTCATCGTCATGGTCGGGCTGGATGTCCTCGGCCGTGCGGGGGACAAGCGGGTGCAGCAGACCTACCTCGATGCCGAGGCGATTCTCCACGAGTGCGCGCGCCTCCAGGAGCACCTGACCGCGCAGGACAAGCTGATCGTCAATATTTGCGGCTACATCGCGGAGCACGCACCAGCGGATCATCCGATCTGGGGCGCGATCGGCCGTCCCACAGCGCACACGTAGCTTGTATGTTCGGGTGCAAAGGAAGGGAAGCCGCAGGGGCGCACGCCGACGGACGCGCTCATCCGTCGGTCCACGTCCAGTCGCGGATCTCAGGGAGGTCCTCGAAGTGTTCGCGTGAGTAGGCGACGGCTTTGGCGAGCAGGGTATCGCACGTCTGGATGAGCGCCGGGGCGCGATTGAAGATGTGCGTCGTGCGTCGCAATGCCTCGGCGGCGAGGTGGTAGCGACTCATCCCGTTCAGCACGACCATGTCGAAGGGCGTTGTGGTGGTGCCCTGCTCCTGGAAGCCGCGCACATGGAAACGGTCGGCGTTCGCCCGCCCGTGGACGAGCTCGTGGATCGCGCGCTGGTAGCCGTGGAAGGCGAAGACGACCGGCTTGTCCGAGGTAAACAGTTCCTCGAACCCCGTGTGGCTCATGCCGTGCGGGTGCGCCTCGGGTGGGAAGAGCGCCATCAGGTCGACCACATTCACCACCCGCACCTTCATCTCCGGGATGTTCCGGCGCAGCCACCATGCTGCCGCGATCGTCTCCAGTGTCGGTGTATCGCCCGCGCACGCCAGCACGACATCCGGTTCGTCGCTCTCATCATTCGACGCCCACTCCCAGGCAGACGCGCCACGCGCGCAGTGGGCGATTGCCGCGTCCATGTCCAGCCATTGCAGTTGCGGCTGCTTATCCTGCACGATCAGGTTCGCGTAGTCGCGGCTGCGCAAGCAGTGATCCGCGACGGCCAGCAGGCAGTTAGCATCCGGCGGCAAATAGATACGCGCCACCGTGCCCCGCTTGGAGAGTATGACGTCAATCAGGCCCGGCCCCTGATGGCTGAAGCCGTTGTGGTCGTTGCGCCAGCAGGTGGAGGAGAGCAGGATGTTGAGCGACGCAACCGGCTCGCGCCACGCGAGTTTGCGCCCCTCTTCGAGCCACTTCGTGTGCTGCACGATCATCGAGGCCGCGATCATCGCGAACGCCTCGTAACTGACGAACAGCCCGTGTCGCCCGGTCAGCAGGTAGCCTTCGAGCCACCCCTCGCAGAGATGCTCGCTCAGCACCTCGAAGATGCGACCGTCCGGCGCGACATGGTCGTCAATGTCGAGCGTTGTGCCGACGAAGCAGCGGTTCTCGACGGTGAAGACATCGCCCAACCGGTTCGAGTTGATCTCGTCGGGGCAGAAAAGCCGGAAGTTCGCCTGCCTGGCATTCTTTTTGAAGATGTCCCGCAGCATCTTACCGAGTTGGCGCGTGGATTCGTGCCGCTCGGTGGCGGGCTGCGGGACGGGGAGGGCATACTCCCGAAAGTCAGGCATGACGAGGTCTGCGAGCAAGTTGCCGCCGTTCGCGTGCGGGTTCGCGCCCATCCTGCGATCACCATGCGGTGTGAGGGCGGCGAGTTCGGGCATTAGTCTGCCATCCGCGTCGAACAGTTCGTCCGGCTTGTAACTGCGCATCCATGTGTCGAGCATCTTGCATTGCTTGGGATCGCCTTTGACATTGTCCAATGGTACCTGATGGGCGCGGAATGTCCCCTCGATGGGTAAGCCGTTCAGTTCCTCCGGCCCCGTCCACCCCTTCGGGGAGCGCAGCACAATCGCGGGCCAGCGGGGTCGTCCCGAAAAACCGTTCGCGCGGGCGTCCGATTGAATAGCGCGGATCTTCGCGTAGCAGGTATCAAGCATCGCCGCGAACTGCTGGTGCATCCGCGCCGGATCGTCCCCTTCCACGAAATGGACTTCGTAGCCGTTCCCCTCGATGGTGGCGCGCACATCGTCGTCGCTGGCGCGGCCGAAGACGGTCGGGTTGGCGATCTTGTAGCCGTTCAGATGCAAAATCGGCAGCACCGCGCCGTCGCGAATAGGGTTGAGGAAACTCGTGCCCTTCCACGAACCGGCGAGCGGCCCCGTCTCCGCCTCGCCATCACCGACGACGGCGACGACGATCAGATCGGGATTGTCGAAGGCCGCGCCGAAGGCGTGCATCAGGACGTAGCCGAGTTCGCCGCCCTCGTGGATCGAGCCGGGCG
>JALYUS010000130.1 GCA_030853625.1 Chloroflexota bacterium | reverse complement strand
GCAGAGGACGCAGAGAACACAGAGAAGAATCCTTATTTTTCTCTTCTGTGCCCCCTGCGACCTCTGCGACCTCTTCGTTCCGTTCTTTCTCTCTTTAGAGCGGTTCAATACCCCCCGTTACGCGACGATGGGCGGGATAGCGAGTGACTGGACGAGGTCGCCGAACGACGGGATCTGCTCGTCCAGCAAATGCTGGAGTTGCTTGCGCTGCTCGTCGAGTTGGTCGTTGAGCATGGTGTAGACTTCACCCGCACCTTTCGTTGGCACATGATCGGACTCGTCAATCATCGTACTCAATGCGCCCAGTTTCTCCTTGATCTTCGAGACGCCCGGTTGCGGCTTGTCAGCATCGAGGTTAATCAGCGCGCCTTCGATGGTCCGCAGTTGCTCCCGGAGCGTCTTCCCGGCACCGGCAACGCGCGCCGCGTGCTCGGTACCCCTGGCGCGCTTCTCCCACTCCTCCACCTGCGCGCGCACGCGCTGGATCTGGTTCAACGTCTCGTTGGTCTCCGAGAGGCGATCGCGGATCGCCAGTTTGAGATCGAACTGCGCCTTGAGATCGGCTGCGGAGACGGGCAGGCGCGGATCGGGCAGGATCGCGAAGGATTCCGTGTAGGTCTCCCCGCCCACCGTCAGCCGCACCTGATAATTGCCCGGCACGGCCTTCGGCGCGACATTCGCCTCCATCATCTCCTGGCGCGCGGTGCCGGGGCGATCCTCCACCTTCGTCGGCTTCGGGTAGCGATAATCCCAGACGAAGCGGTTCATCCCCGCCGCGACGGGCGCCCACAGACTCTCGCCCTGCGGTTCATCCTCAATGCTCACCTCTTCTTCGCCCGTGGCTACCTGGATTTCCGCCGCCGGACTATCGGACCCGCTCTCATTGCTACTGCCCTGAAGGGCGCCCGCTCGTTGCTCATTGCTTTTCTTCGGAGTGAACGAGCGGATCTCGTTGCCGTCCGCGTCGAGGATGCTCAGTTTCACTGCGCCAGTGGGCTTCTCCTTCAGGTAATAGTGGATGATGACGCCCTCCGGCGGGTTCTTGCCGGCGTCGAGATACTCCTCCGTCTTCGCGCCGCTCGCCGCCTCGGTCGGCCTGAACGCGACCGTGATGGGGCCGGTCATCTTGTAACTGAGATAGACGGTCGATTTCCGGTCGTTGGAGTGGGAGTAGTAGCGGAAGCGCACGGTATCGCGCGGCTTGAAGAGGCGCGCCGCCTCGCTCGCGAGGTCGTCGTGCATCTGATGGATCGGCGTGATGTCATCGAGAATCCAGAAGGCACGGCCATGCGTGGCGGCGACGAGATCGGTACCCTTGACGATCAGGTCCCAGATCGGCACGATAGGTAGGTTCGTTTCCATGCGGTTCCAATTGCCGCCGTCATCGAAGGAGACGGAGATGCCGGTCTCGGTGCCGCAATACAACAGGCCGCACCGGGCGGGGTCCTCGCGGATCGTGCGGGTGAAGTCGTCCGCCGGGATGCCGCCGGTGATTTTCGTCCACGTCGCGCCGTAGTCATTCGTCTTATAGAGATAGGGCTGCATATCGTCCAATTTGTAGCAGGTCGCCGCGACGTAGGCGGTCGCCTTGTCGTGCGGCGAGAGTTCGATGATCGAGATCATCGCCCACTCCGGCAGATCGGGCGGCGTGACGTTTGCCCAGTTCTTGCCACCATCGCGCGAGAGATGGATCAGGCCGTCGTCCGATCCCGCCCAGAAAACGCCTTTTTCGTGCGACGACTCGCGGAAGGCGAAGATCGTGCAGTAAATCTCCGCGCCGCTGTTATCCGCCGTAATCGGGCCGCCGGAGGAGCCGAGTTTTTCGGGATCGTTGCGCGTCAGATCGGGCGAAATCACTTCCCAACTCGTCCCCTCGTCCGTCGAGCGATGGACGAAGTTCGAGCAGATGTAGATCGTGTCCGGGTCATGGGTGGAGATTTCGACCGGGAAGGTCCACTGGAAGCGGTACTTGAGCGTGTCCGCCCCGCCGCCGAAGCCAACCACTTCGGGCCAGACGGTGACATTGCGCTTCTGCCCCGTTTCCGGGTTCCAGGCAACCAGCCGCCCGTGGCCGAGGCCGGTACCGATGCCGCCGCCATAGACCAGATGCGGGGGCTTGGGACTAACGGCGATGTAGCCACTCTCGCCGCCGCCCGGCTCGACGTAGTCCTTCCACGAGATCGCACCCTCGAAACTGATACTCGGCACGCGCATCGCGTAGTTGTCCTGCTGCGAGCCGTAGACGTTGTAGGGTACCTTTTCGTCGGTCGTCACATGGTAGAACTGCGCCGTCGGCTGGTTGAGGATTGACGACCACGAGCGCCCACCGTCAAACGTGACACAGGCGCCGCCGTCGTTTCCCTCGATGATCCGGTTGGAGTCGCGTGGGTCAATCCAGAGGCCGTGATTGTCACCGTGCGGCGTCGGAATCGCCTCGAAACTCTTGCCGCCGTCAATGGATTTCCAGCAGTTGAGCGTCAGCACCCAGACGGTGTCCGCGTTTTGCGGGTCTGCGAAGATGTGCATGTAGTACCACGGACGGCGACGCAGGTCGGGGTTGTCGCAGACGCGCTCCCACGTCTCGCCGTAGTCGTCGGAGCGGAAGAGCGCGCCGTCCTCCGCCTCCACCAATGCCCAGACGCGGCCCGCCTGCGCCGGGGAGGCGGCGACGCCGATCTTGCCGAGAACGCCGGTGGGCAGGCCGGTGTTGCGGGTAATCTCCGTCCACGTATCGCCGCCGTCCAGCGAGCGCCAGATGCCGGAATCTTCGCCGCCGCTGGAGGCCGCGTGCGGGTAGCGCTGCCCCTGCCAGATCGCCGCGTAGAGGACGCGCGGATTGCTCGTATCCATGGTGATGTCGTGCGAACCGGCGCGGTCGCTCTTATGCAATATCAGGTCCCACGTCTCGCCGCCATCTCTGGAGCGGTAGACGCCGCGCTCCGGGTTCGGCCCCCACGCATGGCCGAGCGCTGCGACGTAGACGAGGTCTGGGTTGTGCGGATGGACAACGATGTCGCCGATGTGACGAGTTGCCGCCAGTCCCACATTCCGCCAGGTCCGGCCACCATCGGTAGATTTATAGACACCGTCGCCGTGCGAGACGTTGCTGCGAATCGCCGTTTCGCCGGTGCCCGCGTAGATGACGTTGGGGTCAGCGTCCGAAACGGTCAGCGCGCCGACGGCGGAGGTTTTGAAGAAGCCGTCCGTGATGTTCTGCCAGTGCGAGCCGCCATTCGTCGTCTTCCAGACGCCCCCGGCGCAGCCGCCGAAGAAGAACGTCCCTGGCTCAGTCGGATGCCCGGCGACGGCGACGACGCGCCCGCCCCGATGCGGTCCGATGGAGCGCCATTCGAGTGAGTTGAAGCGTGCTGAGTCCATCCCTTCCTCCTTGATTTCGCGATGCACAGAGTGCGGTCACACACTCCTGCTCGCCAGCGTCACACAGCGAATGCCAGCATATCACCATTTCTCACTCTCGCGGCACGGGATGAAGCGCGAGCACAGCGGAGGCGGGAGGATGCAGAGATGGGAGCGAAGATCGCTCCTGATCGCTCCGCTATGGTTGCGGTCGTATCCTTGTAGAGCCATCAACGGACCCCTTGTACGCATTGGCTCGGACGTTGCCGGTTTTCCCCTCGACTTGTTCCAAGTAGAGGCGGCGATAGCGTTTATCGTTATCGCCTATTGTCACCAGCATCATATTCGGACACCTGATTTACGTGTTCGTAGCTTTGGCGGCGACCACCGACTCCGGCACCGACTCGCTCCGGGCTGCCATCACACAGGCAAATGGCAGCCTCGTTCGACGATCACCTTGCGGTGAGTAATCGGCGATTGCTCATTACTCATTGCTCATTGCTCATTGCCCGTTACTTCGGGCAACTCCTCGAAGACGAGCATGTTGTCGTCGGCGGCGAGGCGGTTGTTGCGCGTGAAACCGCAGCCGAGACAGCGATGGACGAGCATCGGCTCGCCATTGGGCCGTGTGAAGCGCGCGACGGGGGCCATCTTCGCGCTGCAATCGCTCGCGCGGTCGCCGGGCCGTCCGCCGTCCACATGGCGGGAAAAGAGGCAGAGCGGGCAGTGATTCCGGTGCTTGCCGCCACTGATCGTCGGCCCGATGAAGGCGCGGCAATGCACGCACTTGAATGATTCCCGCCCCTCCCGCACCGCGCGGGTCGGGCCACGCCGCGCGGCATCGCGGGAGATGTCCGAAGGCGGACGACCCGGCGCGCGCTCCGTGCGGCGCGCGTGAACCCTGGTGCGTTGGGGTGCATAGCCCGCTTCATCCTCATATTCGTGGTCGTCGTTATCCATGAAAAATACTTTGCTCGTGTCTCTTTCGGTACGGTAAAAAGCGCCCGTGAAGGGTGCTTCTACCGGAAGTATGAGACGCCATTTTGTGTCTGTCAAACGGGCGACTCGGTTGCTGTCTCGATAATGGCGTCCGCGAACTCCGCGAGCATCTGACCAGTGATGGTCGGGTCACGCAGGCGTTCCTCGGATGGGTGGTCTGTCGTCGGTGCGTTGCTGATCGCAAAGCGTCCGAACGCCGCCGTCGCCGCGTTGTCACTGGTCAGAGCACCGTTCTCCCAGCGCACGGTTGCCTCATCCCCGCGCCAGCGAATGCGCCATTCAATCCACACAGATATGCTCCTTTTGTCCGGTAGCATGGACATTCCGACCTGTGGCTCGCGGGTCGGGATACAGGATCAGTTGAGGAGATGCCACTCGCCCTCATTTCCGGCGACGGGATTTCCCGTCGTGCGGTCAATCTCCTGGTATTCGTTCGTACGGTACTTAATTCGGTGCCAGGTTCCTTTGTGGGGATTCGGGTCTTTCTCATACTCAAAATCGTCGTTCGGGTCATAGAAAATTCTTTCTCCATGCTTGCCAAGAGCCTTACTCGATCGCTTGTACCATCCCCGTCCGAGGGCAAAAGGAGGGGGTGGCATGAGAACGTTTAGCGACCGAGGACGCGCAAATTGTCAGTCATCACGACGATTTCCGGTAATTCTTCAACCTCTCCATTCGCATGGCGATACTGAGCAGGGATGTCGAGTGCGACGATGACATAGTCATCATCCTCGTCCTCTCGCACGATTTTCCCCGTGCGACCACGAAGGGTCACGGCAGTCGGCGTACCGGTGAGTTCGACGCGCATACCCGGCTGCAAATGCAGGAGGCTGATTGGCTTCCTATTGGGCTTCTTCATATTGTCTGCGTACTGCTTTTCTTCTGCCATCATTACTCTCCAGGCCGATTGATGATCCTACGATACCACGTCAAAGATACTGCGCATACCCGCCGCGCATTTCGGCGGCATCGAGCGGCCAGATCGTCCGGCGGATGCGCTGGTAGGGGAAGCCATCGAGGCGGAGCGTCGTCGCGCCGGGCGCATCCGCCGCGATGATCGCCGTCGCGAGATGCCGGTACCCGGCGCGGAAGTGCGAACTGGATTTCACGGCAACAATCCGATACCGCCGCACATCAACACCATGCAGTAGAAACATCTCATCATCCAGTACCTGATTGCGACGGGACCCAACGAGCACATCCACACCGCCGATTTGGAAACGCGCCATTGGACCGAGGTCAACCAGCATGCCGCGTCCCATCGGTGTCGTCAGGCGGAAACGCCCATCGGTCAGGCATTTGACATATGCCGTTGTCGCGATCGGCGTGCCGTGCAACTCGTCCGTCTTGCCACCGAGACGCACATCAATGGTCGCGCCGACGCCCGCCGCATGGGCCTGCGTCGCCGTTTCTGGGTCGAAAATGTAGGCGAAGCAGGCGTTTTCGAGGTTGCCTTCGAGCATCGCGCGCAGGAGGTGCGTGCTGTCGCCGGGCGAACCACCGCCGGGATTGTCCGAGGTATCATTGATGATGACCGGCCCCTCCGGCACGACGAGCGCGCGGGCAATCGCCTCGGCGGGGGTGAGGATTTCCGGCCGATACTCCTCGCGTGCCGCCCAGATTGCCGCAGCAACCGCCGTGCCCGCTGCCGCCGCCAGCGCGGGATCGTTGTCCGTCATTGTCAGGACGGACATGCCGACGGCGGGGACATCGGTGTAGGGAAAGCCGTGGAAAATCGTGCAGTCAATCATGCCGGGCCGCTGCTCCCATTCGCGGCAGAGCGCATTCAGCCGCGTGCCCGGTTCGAGGTCGGTGCTGCACGTCGGGATCATCATCGGCAGTTGTTCGAGGTGCATGACCGGCACAATTTCGCCATTCAGCAGGTGAGCAAGGAAGTCCATCGCCTCCGCACCGCGCTCGTAACTATCGGTGTGCGGGTAGTACCAGTTGCCGAACAGTCCATCCGCATTTTCCAGCATGCGCGGGGTAATGTTGCCGTGCAGATCGAGCGTGGCGGCGATCGGTACGTCCGGCCCGACGCACTCCCGCACCGCCGCAAGCGCCGCGCCTTCCAGATCATCAATCCCTTCCGCGACGCCCGCGCCGTGCAGTGAGAGGCAGACGGCGTCCACCGGCATCGCCCGCTCGATTGCCGCCAGCAGCGTCTCCATGATCTCGCCGTACGCCGCTCGCGTGATCGTCCCGGACGGATAGGCGACCGCCGCGAACGTCGGTACCGGCGTCACGCCCAGCGCCGCCGCCCGTGCGAGCATCCCGCCGAGATAGGTGCGATTGCCGCTGTGGGTCTGCCCAATCGCATCGCCGACGAGCCACTGGTACTCCTTAAACGGCGCGGTCGTCGTCGGCTCCGGGCAGAACGTGTTCGTCTCGTGCGCGAACTCACCGATGGCGATGCGATAGGTCATGGTTGATTGCCCGTCTTCCTCATCGCGCTCCCGGCCCGCGCACGAACTTGCCCGGTTTGGCATCCGTGTGTGCGCCGTTCGCGAGGACGCGTGTGCCGTTTACCCAGACATCGCGGACACCGACCGAGAGTTGGTGCGGATCGGTGAAGGTGGCGCGGTCGCCGACCGTCTCCGGGTCGAAGATAATCACGTCCGCGTAGTGGCCGTCGCGCAGCAGGCCACGGTCGCGCAGGAAGAGGCGGTCCGCGACGGCGGAGGACATCTTGCGGATCGCGTCCTCCAATGGAATAACCTTTTCTTCGCGGACATACTTGCCGAGCACGCGGGGATACGTGCCGTAGGCGCGGGGATGAACAAGCGCCGTCGCACTCGCGGGGTCAATGCCACCGGCGTCCGTGCTGATTTTGATCCACGGCTGCTTCAGTTGGTGCGCGAGATTCGCTTCGTCCATCATGAAGTAGATCGTCGAAATAGACTGCTCCTCGCTGATAATCAGATCAATCAGCGTGTCAATCCATTCTTCTTCACGCACTCGCGCGATTTCGGAGAGGCGCATCCCGGCATATTGGACGTTCTCCGGCTTGCGGAAGCCGATTGGCATGACGCGATCCGGCCCGGCGAGGTTGACGCGCGCCTCGAAGACATCGCCCGGATTAATTACCGACTCGCGAATCTTCGCGCGCATCGCCGGGTCGCGCAGATTGTCGAACAGTTTCCCTTCCGCCGCCGCCCACGGGGGCAGGCAGGCGGTCAGACCGGTGCCGGAGGCGATGTAGGGGTACATGTCCGCCGTGATGTCTAATCCTTCGGCACGCGCCCGGTCAATCCGCGCAATCACCTCCGCCATCTTGTGCCAGTTGCGCGGCGCGGTCGCCTTGAGGTGGTAGACCTCAACGGCGCAGTTGCCTTTCGTGCCGATCTCGATCGCTTCTTCCAGCCCTTCCAGGAAACGGTCGCCCTCGGAGCGGAGGTGGGTGATGTAGACGCCGTTGTACCGTCCGATCACTCTGGCGATCTCGATCAGTTCTTCAGTACCCGCGAAGGCGCCGGGCGGGTAGATCAGCGCGGTGGCGACGCCGAACGCGCCATCCTCCATCGCCTCCGCCGTCACGTTGCACATCGCCGCCAGTTCATCGCCGTTCGGTGCGCCGAGTTCCTGCGCCTTGCCATATTCGCGCACCGTCGCGCCGCCGATGAACGAGCCGACATTGACCGAGACGCCGCGCGCTTCGAGGTCCTCCAGCCAGTAGCGGAAGCGCGTCCACTCCCGCGCCTTCGTATCCCACTCCTCCGCGCCACCGAAGAAACTGGTGCGGAAGGGCGATTCGATGCGCCCGCCGAAGGGCGCGGGCGTCCACGCCTCGCCCATGATCTCCGTTGTCACGCCCTGCGTGATCTTCGAGAGCGAGCGCGTATCGGTGAAAAAGGGCAGAATCGAATGGCTCTGGATGTCAATGAAACCGGGGGCAATGACCATCCCTGCCGCATCCACGACCGTACCCGCCGACGCGGGGTCTATCCGCCCCGGTGGCGCAATCGCGACAATTCGCTCCCCCTCGATCGCCAGATCGCCGTAAAACCACGGATTGCCGGTGCCGTCAATGATCCGCCCGTTCGTGATGAGGATGTCCATTACCTACCCCCTGCCCCTCCCTAAAAGGAGGGGGTTCTGACTGACGCCAATCTTCGTTGCCTTTACCGTTCGTTACTGGCCCTCTTCCGCAGCGATTTGAATTGCTCTGAGGCAGTCAGCAAGATCGTTCATGACGTGGGCATTCGTCAGGCGGAGGATGCGCAGACCGCGTGCGGCGAGAATCCGGTCGCGCTCTTCATCGTACGCGGCGTTCGCATCATGAACCGCGCCGTCCACTTCGATGATGAGACCTGCCGCGTGGCAGTAGAAATCCGCGATGAAGCCATCAATGATCTGTTGGCGACGGAAGTGCAATCCATGCAACCGCCCCGCACGCAGGCTGTTCCATAGCGCTAATTCCGCTGATGTCATCGCATGTCGCAATTGCTTCGCCCGCTCGCGCTTCTCTGGGGCATGGCGCGCTGCAACGATTCGCGATTTGTCCATCCTGCCTCTCCCACTGCCCCTCCCCTAAAAGGGAGGGGTGTCTCAATCAAATCGCCGTGATGTTCCCCGCAATGCCTCCATCTCGCGGAGGTTCGCTCCCCCTTCCTTTTAGGGAAGGGAGCCGGGGGTTAGGTCGTCCCCAGTTCCCGCGCCGCCTCGCGCAAGGCCCAGATCGCGCGGTTGCGGGCGCGGACAAGCGAGGTGCGGGCGACGCCCGCCGTGTCGCTCTCCTCCGGCGATTCGGTGAAGGCGCGCACGGCGGCGGCAAGATCGGGGAGCGGCGGCACATCGAGCGCCGGTTCCTGCCGGAACCAGCCGCGTTGTGCGAAATTGAGCGCCGTCAGTTCCCGCCCGGCGCGCACAATTTTCTCGTTCACTGCCCGACCCGCAGCGGCATCATCCGCGCGTACCTGGTCTGTGAATTGCCGCGCCGCTGCGATCACAGCGTCCGCCGCCGCAACCGCCTCACCGAGGTCGAAGCGGTCGCCAAGCGCCTGCTGGTACTGGTTCAGGCTCTCCTTGATGTCCGCGCCCGCCGCCGCGAGATCGAGCGGCAGCACCGGCGCATTGGCCAGGCGCCAGACGACCCCGCCATAGACCTTGATGTCCCGCTCCAGATGTTCCTTGTCCGCAATCTCCAGCGTGTCGTCCACGGTGTGCCAGGCGATATTACCGCCACAGCCGCCGACCGCGTAGTAGTTGTGCTCGTCCGCGACGGACTGCGGCATCGTCGAGGAGAGCATCAGCGTGCCGGAGATGCCGAGGTTGTTGAAACTGTAATCGCCCGCACGCGGTGGCCGCTCGCCCTCCGCCGCGAGACCCGTAATGTCGCGGATCACCGCCTGCGTGAACGCCGCCAGCTCCGGCGTCCATGAAACGTCGCGGTACTCCGTCGCCCAGCGGCAGCCGGGGGAGTCGCAGTTCACCTGTGCGACGCAGTGCTCGATCAAGTCCAATCCGAAGGTGTCCGCATACCAGGTGCTGCCCGCATAGCGACCGTGCGAGTGGCCGCTCCACCAGGCGATCCGCACGCTGCGCGCGAGATTGTGCCGGTTCTCGTGCAACGCGCGGGCGAGTTCGAGCAGCGTCGCGTCGCCCGTCGCGTTGTCCCCGATCCCCTCGCCCCACGAATCGAGGTGGCCGTGGACGAGCACGAACTCCTCCGGGACGACCGCGCCCCGGATTTCCGCGACGGTGACGGGGATGTCCCGCCAGCGCGTCTCAAGGTGCGCCTGCACCGTCACTTCGCGCACCATGCCGCCCCGCGCCTGCTCCATCAGCCACGTACCGTCCGGCTTATTGACTTCGACGACACTCAGGGTTGGCAGCGCACCGATGGTATCAAGATCGGGCGTGCCCCAAATCGGCGTGCAGATGCCCTCGTGGACATTGTTGCCGGGGCTGATGAAGACGGCGGCAGCGACGCCCGCCCGCGTCAAATCACCGATCCGCGCGGGCATCGGCAGGCCATTGAGGATGGCAATCTTGCCCGCCACGTCCTGCCCTTCGAGCGCATTGCCGAGGCCGGAAGTGAAAATCGTACTGACGCTCGACGCATGGGCCGCCTCGACGGCGACCGCCTGCCCGGTCATCCCCGTGTCGCCCGTTGGGACTGCGAAGGCGGGCGTCGTGCCGCGCAGCGTGCGGGATGTGCCATCCGTCAGCGTGACCGCGACCGTCGCGCCGCGCGGTAGGCTGATGAAGCAGCGCGGATGGTGAACGGTGTGCGGGATGCCCCACTCGGTCAGTCGCCGCGTGATCGCGTCCACCGCCTGCTTCTCGCCCTCCGTGCCCGATTCTCGGACGTAGTTTGAAAACTCGTGGATCAACTCCCACGGCATAGCGGTACTGAGCGTGCCGAGAAACGTCGCCTCCGCCTCACCGCCCTGCCACTGTGTCGTTGCCGGTGTCATCATTGTACCTACCCCCTACCCCCTCCCTAAAAGGAGGGGGTTCTGATTCATGCGAATGCCGTGCCTGGCTCCCTGCTCCCCTTCATTTTAGGGAAGGGGTAGGGGGTTAGGTCTCCGTCGCCAGTGTCGCCTCCCGTAGTGCGGCGCAGACGGCGTTGCGCTTGCGAATGAGCGCGGTCGTCAGGAAACGCGCCTCGTCACTCTCCGGTGGGAGTGTCGCGAGAAGCGGGAGATCGCGCAAGAGTTGCAGGGCGGGCGCGGGCATCGCCGGGTCGTGATCGAAGCGATTGCCCGCCGTGTAGCGCAGCGGCACGAGGGCGCGTGTCACTGCCATCTGTGCTGCGACGACCGTACGGGACTCCGGGTCATCCGGGCTGACATTCGCTTCGACGAGCGCGTGCGCGCGGGCGTCCAGTCCCTCGGCGGCGTGGATCGCGTCGGCGGCCCGCGCCCGCGCCGGAGCAAGGTCGAAGCGGCCCGCCGCCTGCCTTTCATAATCGGCGAGCAGATCGTCAATCTCGCGCGCCGCGTCCGCGAGGGTGAAGGGCAGCACCGGCCCGCCACAGAAACGCGCGAGCGTCGCGGCATAGATGCGCGTGTCGAGGGCAAGCACGTCGCGGTCGGCGGTCTCGACGGTGTCCGCCTCCGTATGCCACCACCAGTTCATGCCACAGCCACCGACCGCCGCCCATTGCTCCTTCGGCAGATTGGAGAGAAGCATGTACAGCGATGGCACGCCCGGCCCCCAGAACGATTGATCCCCCGCCCGCGTTGGCCGCTCCGCTTCGGCGTGCTGGCCGGTCAGTTCGCGGATAACCTCCGTGCCGAATCGCTCAGTCTCCGCGCCCATCGTCACGACATCGTAGCGCGTCGCGCCCCGTGCGCCGGGCGAATCTATGTTGATATTGATGATCGCATGCGCGTGCAGGTCTTCCCAGAAATTGTCCGCGTACCACGCGCTGCCCGCGTATCGCCCCTGTGAGTGCCCCGTCCACCACGCGACGCGCACGCCACGCGCCAATTCGTCCCGCGACTGCCAGGCGACACGGGCGAGTTCGAGGCAGGCGGCGTTGCCCGTCGCGTTGTCCGTCGTGCCGTGAGACCACGAGTCTACGTGCCCGTTCGCGAAGGCGAAGTCATCCGAGCATTGTCCAGGGATATGTGCGACGACAATCGGGACGCGCCGCCATTCGGTCTGGACGACGGTGCTGAACGTGCCCCGCAGCCCACCCCCCTTCGCCGCCGCAGCGATTCGCAGGCCGTCGTTGCGTGTCACGCCGAGCGACGGGATGATTGGCAGCCTGCCGATGGTGTCGGGCGTCGGCGTACCCCAGATGGTCGTCGTGATTTGCTCGTGGATGGCATCCTCATCGCTCGCCCAATAATGGATGTGGCAAAGCGCCCCGGCTCGCCCGGCGGCGAGGATCGTGTCCGGCCGACCCCGATCCGAGATGACGATCTTGCCCCGCACATCAATGTCGTCGTAATCATGCGAGCCGTCGCCGCTGAAGAGCGCGGTACCGCCCTTCGTCGGCACAAAGACGATTTCGCCGCTGGCCTCCTCGCCGTTTGTGGAAGTTGCGAAGGCGCGCGTCTTCGTTTTAACGGGGCCGATGCCCGCGATGGTCAGTGTTCCCTTCACCGGAAACGAGAGGAAGGCATCGAAGGCGTACTCGCGCACGTCCTTGATCCCCGCCGCACGGCACTGATCGGCGATGTACCGAAAGGCTCTTGCCTCATCGTCCGTCCCTGCGTGCCGCTGGAGCGTGCTGAGGAAGGCGACATCGCGCATCATCCGATCCGCATCTATGGCATTGCACATCGTGGTTTCGAGCACTATGTACCTACCTCCAGCCCTTCCCTCACTCGGTGTGAGAAGGGGCGACTCAATCCAAATACCTGCCACCGCCATCGCCGTCAACGGCCGGACCGCGCATTGCTGCCGTAGGCGGGCCATACTCTCGCTGATCCCTTTGCGCGCGGCAAGCACCTACTCGATCCGTTCCATCGCCTCACTCATGCGTGGAAAGGGACATGACGCCAGGAGACCATACAACGCCAATCCCCGACTGTCCACGCGATCCGTCCTGGCGCGCGGGGTTTATGCGTTCTCGGCATGCCGGGGAATCCTAACCCTCCAACCCCCTTCCCTACGAGGGAAGGGGGAGTGAGCCTCCAGGAGTTCAGGGTACTCGGGGTAGATCATGGCGCCGCGATTGAGTCGCCCCTTCCCTGCGAGGGTGTATAGACCGGAGAGATACCGGGCGGGGGGCCAGGGCCGACTACTCCGGCTCTGCGGTGACGCGCATGCCGACCAGTCCCGGATGACCGCTCGCGTATGCGTCGGCGGCAATCGGCGATTTGCCTTCCGGCTGCACCCGTGCAACCAGCACATCGTCCTCGCCCGCACGGACACGCAGGCCATCATGAGTGACCGCGACGATCGTACCGGGTGATGCGGATGCCTGTGCTGATGGTACGGCCCGGAGGTCGTGCAGCAAGAGCCGTGTGCCTGTGAGAAAGGTAAAGACGCCGGGCCACGGCCGGTAGGCGCGTTCCATCCGGGCGATCCGCGCGGCGGGAAGCGCCCATTGCACATTGCCATCGTCTTTCCGAATGAGATGCGTCACGGTTGCCGCGCTATCATCCTGCGGGACGGGAATGATCTCACCTCCCAACCAGCGTGCGGCGGTTTCGACGAGCAGTGGCGCGCCCAACGCGGCAAGCGCAGTAGTCAACGAACCGGTTGTCGTCCCGTCGGGAATGGGCATCCGCGCCCGCGCGAGCACCGGCCCGGTATCGAGGCCCACATCCATCAGCATGATGGAGACGCCGGTTTCCGCCGCATCATCGAGCAGCGCCCCGTGAATCGGCGACGCGCCGCGATAGGCCGGTAAGAGCGAGGCATGGACATTGAGCGTGCCGTGATCGGGTACGGCGAGAACGTCCGGACGCAGGATTTTGCCATACGCGGCGACGACAAAGAGTGATGGCGCACTCTCAGCCAACATCGCCACGACGCCGGGATCGCGCAAACCGTTCGGTGTGGCGACCAGTATGCCTCGGTTCTCCGCCGCCTCGTGGACCGCGCTGCGCTGCATCTGCCGCCCGCGACCGGCGGGTCGCGGCGGCTGCGTGATGACCAGACGGACCACAAAGCGCCCGTCATCCGCGAGCGCGTGCAGCGTCGGCACGGCGAAGGCCGGTGAACCGAAGAAGACGACGGGAATTGGCGTCGGCGCCGACGCGTCCGGGTGGGGAACGACCACAGATGTTCTCCCTCTGTACGACAACAGTCGAACGATGCGAAAGGAAGACACAAACGCAGAGGGCGCAGGGATCGCAGAGAGCACAGAGGAAAAGAAGAGAAATCTCTCTGCGCCCTCTGCGTTAAAGTACCCCTCCTTCCCTCTCATGGAACGCGATAGATCGAGACGCGGCCCGACCGAAATGCCAGATGGAGCATGGTGTCGAATTTCGCCAACCCTTGTGCGGCATACGGCGGGCAGCCAAACGGCACCGAGCACTGCCCTTCCCCGTCTTCTTCTGTCAGGCCGACGATCACCCAGGTGATGCCGTATTTCGTGAGGATCCGCCGCGCCTCAGCGGTGTTGGTTGTGCCATACAGCGTGCCAATATCGGCGGCGCGCGCCGGTAGTTCCTGTGTGACTATCTGCGCCGAGCCTCCCCGCCATTGCGCTTCGTGGAAGTACCAGCCGAGGATGCCGGGAACGCCCGTCGCGGCGGCGAATCGGCTCTCGAACCAGCCGTGCGCATCGCCATACGAGTTCCCAACCGCCTCGGCGAGCCGGTCGTCCGGCGCTGCGTGAGCGCGAAGCCACTGCATCGCGAGATATTCATCGGGGTTCGTCTCGCTGACGTAGCGAAAGCCATCGAGACCCTGCCATCCAGTGCCTGCCCCCCCAAAATCGGCCCCTTGCTGGCCGAAATGGCCCGTGCGCTGGAAGGGCACGATCGCCGGATAGACCGACGCCATCAGCGCGAGCAACGCCACTCCCGCCGCGACCATTGCGAGACGCGGCCCGGCTGTTCGATGAACGACGCCCCGCGCCGCAGTCGTCGCCGTCCACACGAGCGTCACGACGCCGTACGCACCCGCCAGCATTAGCAGAACCCATGATTGATAGTCCACCTTGAACATCGTATTCATCCGGTTGTCGAATGCGTCGCGGAGGAAGACAAATTCCGGGATCACCGGGAGGAGCGCGCCATAGACGGCAATCGCCACCATCGCGCGATCCATCGGCGTCCAGACCGACCATGCGCCGTTGCCACGCGTCGCGCCGACAGAGGGGCGACGCAGCGCGAGGAGCCCGGCAACGACGAATACGCCGGTCGGGAGCAACATCGCCGTCCGCGTCAAAAGCGCGACTGCACCGATCGCGATGCCCGCGATCAGGATGAAGCGCTGCTCGCCCATTGTCAGTGTCACACGGCGACCCATACACCCCCGCACGACGAGCGCACTCGCCGCAAGCAGAGGCACGGCAAAGACCGCGAGGAATTGCGGGAGGCTCGTGTGGGGCCAGGTGACGACCCCGAAGGTGCGGATGATCGTCCCGATCACCGGCTCGCCTTCGAGGCTCTGGATGAACGCAGGTACGTCGCCGGGATTGCCGACGAGACTTTTGAAATGGAGATAGTACGGGAGATAAAACAAGACGGAACCGGCGCACAGGAGGCCAACTCTGGCGAGCGCGATGAACCACCGATCCGGGCGACGCAGCGCGACCGCCGCGAGGATCGGCAGCGCGAACGTCGGCAGGTCCCACGCATTCGTTGGGTAGAGCGCACCAATGACGAGCGCCGTCAACACGTACCGCCCAGCGTCCGGGCAGAATTTCGCCGCCGCCTGCGCAAAATTGGTGGCGTAGGCTTCAGCCTGCGTCTCTCTCCCGGCGACGAGCGACAAGCGGGAAAGGCTACTCTGGTCGGAGCGCAGGCTAAAGCCCACGCCACCAGAGGAGGAATGGACAGGCCGAAGCCAATGCCCGATCGCCACGGCAACGGCGAGTAGGACGATCGGCAGGGCGAGGACATGGGGATGAATATCGCCGAGCAGGAAACTGAAGAGCGGAAACTCGGTAATCATCTCGGCGACAGACCCGGGGACGATATGGTCCTTGACGACGCGCGTGCTGTTCCAGCCGATACCGGTCCAGAAATTCGCCTGCACGACCGCTGCCGGGTCCGCGAGCAGGCGCGCGAAGCCGAAGGCGTTACCCGCGATCGCGACGAGCAACCCGCCAACGACCGACGCCGGGAGCGGATGCAGGGTGTGCGCACGCTTCCGACGTTCCCGCCGAAAGCGGAGCAACAGATCGTAGACGATGCCACTTGCCCCGCAAAAGGTCAGCGCGGGCAACGTAATACTCATCAGATTGAAGGCAACTTCCGGGCGCACGCCGGAGAGCAACCCGAGCGTTGCCGCCTCGACGTAGCCGAAGTAGTAGTAGTTAATCCCGTACCCCGAGAGCCACGCATCGTGCGGCGGCATCCATTGCGCCCGCATCGTGCTCGTCAGAAAGCCGATCTCCATCGGCTTTTCCGTGCTGCGCACATCCGGGTAGTAGCCGCGCAGCCAGAAAAAGAGGGCGAACACAACGATGAACATGAGCGCGAATGTCGCCGCGACGCGTAGATTGGGCCGCAGCCAGCGGATCAGCGCCGCCCGATCCGCAACGACGGAGAGGGCGGAGAGCGCCGCGACGATCCCGACCGCGCCGAGCAGCGAGAGGCGTCCAAACGGCAGAAGATGCACGGATGCGAGAATCCAACTGAGATACGAGACGAGCAGGAGGCCGACGACCGGGCTGAACGCGATACCGCGACTCGGCAACCCGCGCAGCAGGCGATAGGTGAGCGGCAACGCGACGACCGCGAGGATGACCAGCCACGCTACCCACGCAGCCGCCCAACTGAGGGCGCTAGCGAGCATCGGTCGCCCCCGCGCGCCAACCACCGACGACTTCGTAGAGCATCGTCGTCCCCGACTGCCAGGCCACTCGCAACATTCCTTGATCCGCCATACTACTCAGCGTCGTCAGCCCAATGGGCGAGGCGTACGATTCGCCGTTCGCCGTCGCGCCGATTTGCCCGGCGGCGAGTTTCGTCTTCCGCTCGACATCACCGACGACGATGTACTGCACATGGTAGCGGTCGAGCACATCCTGCACCGCGCGCGGCTCGCTGCTCGTGTAGATGCGCCGCACATCATCCACGCGCGTTGACAGGACGGGCAACGGACCGCGTTGCTGCTCTTCATGTCGCTCCCAGCCGATAATCGTCGGGAAGCCCGTCGCGCTCGAAATGCGCGACCCGTTTCCACGGTACGGGCCGATGCTCGCTTCGGCAATCACCGGCGTCCCATGCACCGTTGTATTCAGCCACCGGATGAGCGCGAGATCATCGGCAAAGTAGACCGGCTCCCCGCTCCCGCTGTTGTTGAACTGATCGGCGGGCACAAAGCCGGTCGCCATCCACGCGAAGCCATCAAGACCGGCATTCGTCGGTGGCGATGGCATCCGCTGCCGCAGTCGCGCCGGTGTGCCGAAGACCGGATAGAAGAGTGAGAGGAAGACCGCCGCGCCGAGCAGGCAAGAGACCGCGACCTGCCAACCGGCAGGCGTCACGCGCCATCGGTCCACAATAATGCTGATGAGGGCGACGCTGGCGAGGCCGAGCAAGGTCCATGCTTGAAAATCGAATTTGAAGACCGTATTCATCCGCTCGAAGTCGCCGCCGATCAAATCATCGGCAAGGAACACGACCTCGATCACCGAGAGGAGTCCGAGGCCAACCCCGGCGATCCCGATGGCGATCCGCCGCCCCGGTTGCGCGTCCATCCGCAACCACACCACCGCGAGCGTACCGAGCAGCGGCAGCGTGACGGCGAGCACGAAGCGATGAGTTGCGAGCGCCGCGCCAAGCCCGCACGCACCGGCGCCCGCGATAATCGCGGCCCGTGCGTCGGCGCGGATCGTCATGAACCAGCCGCGTGCGGGCCGCAGGAGCAGGAGCGCGACGGCAATCACCAGGCAGGGCATCCCGAAGATGACAAGGAACGCACCGAGCGGCGACGGCTGACGGACGCGCGCGAGTGTGCCATAGAGCGACTGAAAGTGCGTGAAGAAGGGCAAGTAGCAGAGATAGGCGACGATGCCCACCCCCGCCGCACCCACCGTCGCAGTGATGCCCACTGGCAGCCACGCCATGCGGGAGGCGCGGAGTCGCACGATTAAGCCGAGCCAGATAAGGGTCAGCGCGGTCGGAAAATCCCACGCATTCGTGCAATAGAGCGCCCCAATGATGAGACCGGCCAGCGCCAGCGCTCCCCACGGTAGCGTGCGCCACGCATTTTTCTCCCCCTTCCCTTCGAGGGAAGGGGGCCGGGGAGTTAGGCCAATCGCCACGCTGACCGCGACCGCAAGAATCGCGAAGGGCAAGGCGATAACATGAGCGTGCAAATCGGCCCAGAGGCCGCTGAAGAAGGGAAACTCGTTGATCGTGCCGGGGATGATCCGCGTGCTCTCCCAGAAGTCGAAGCGATCCATCGCGCCCCGGATACCGAGGCCGTCACCCAGCGCGTGCGCCACCTGCCCAAATGCATCGAGGTTGCCAAACAGCCCGATAGCGGCAGTCGCGCAGATACCGCCAACGATCGGGCAGGAGTGAGAACTCCGGGCGCCCTCTGGGCGGCATGAGGACTGAGGACCGGCCACCGACTGCCTGCGTCGCACCGCCACCCAGAGCGCGGCGCCCGTCGAGAAGGCAGCACCCCAGACGAGCGCCATCGTGATCGGGACGGCAACGTTGAAGGCGACCTCCGGCGCGATGCCCGTCAGTTTCATCACGAACGCATGCAGGTAGCCGCCGAAGTAGTAGTAGTTGATGTAGCCGCCCGCAAACCACGGATCGTACGGCGGAAAGTGCGCGCTGCGAAGGATTGCGTTCAACTGCGCCATCTCGAACGGCTTCTCGCCGCCCCAATAAGTCTGCCACAGATCGGGATTCTTAAGCCGGAAAGCGAGGAACAAGAAAAACCCCATCACTGTCGCCGCCTCAGCAGCAAGCATCACCGGCCACGATGACCGCAGGAGCGCGCGGAACGCCGCCCGCTGCCGCCAATAGACGAAGGCAGCGACGGCGCAGGCGATAGCCACCGCCGCGACGCACCACGGGAGCGTGAATGCGAAGGCATGGACGCTCGCGCCGAGCCAGACGACATAGGCACAGCCGAGCCAGCCGACGAGTTTTCCCACACCCCAGCCCCGGTCCGGGAATCGCCGAAACAGTCGCGCCGTCATTGCCCAGCCGATCAGACCGAAGAGTTCAAAGAGCGCGAGATAGAGCATCACTGCGACGACGCTCCCACGCCCGAACGTTCCGGCCCAGGCGCGATCCGACACGGCGGGTAATGATTCGACGGGGCCGGAGAGGAGGAGCGATTTCGGCGGCGGGTCGCGTTGCGGCGCCGCCTTCACTGGCAGCACGTCAGCAAAGAGTGGGCGCAATTGTGCAATGCTCAGTGTCTCGGTCTTCTTGAAGATCGTCACGCGCGGGTGGTCGTAGACGGTGAAACTCTCATCCGCGTGCCGGTCGTCAATCCGCCAGGGGCCGAGATGCGGCGAAACCGTCTGATCGTAGACCGTCGTGAAGCCCAGTTTGCCCGCGAACAACAGGTCGTAGTAGCGAATCGTCACCGGATAGCGCCACGGCAGTTTCGGGATCGAGCCATAGAGACGATTGCTGGACTCAACGATGTAATCGGACTGGGCCAGCGCACGTGCAAGGTATTGTAGACGCGCCTCACCGCTTCCCTCGTCGGGATAGAGATCGAGGCCGGTACACTGGTCAGGATTCGTTGTATTGAGCCGCACGCAGCCGTATGGTGGCACGCCCGGTACCGGTAACGGCAACGCATCATCCCAGACTTCCGTCGCCACCGTCGCGCCCGCCGGGACGTGGTCTTTCATCCAGACGCTCGCCGTGACGCGCGACGGCGACTGGTCGTAGATCGTCGAGAATGCCGCTGCCCAGAGCGCGGTACAGACGACCACGACGGCGGTTGCCGCCCGGCCACCGCCCCGGAGATACGGTGTAAGCGGCCGCCATCGCCGCGACAGGAGAAGCGTCCGCGTGTTGATGAGATCCCGGAGGAGGGCGACGCCGAGCACGATCAGCGCCGGATAGACGGGCTGAAGATAGCGCATGAACTTCACAGATTGCGGAATCGTGTAGAGCAGATACGGGATGAGCCATGCGAGCAGGACAAGGTCCACCGTCGCACGCCGCCGCCAGGCCCGCACGAGCGCCCAGGCAAGCCCGACAATCACGAGGAGACCGAGTGCCGGTCCCATGCCCCAAAGGACGAGGTTGCGGATGTGATAGAGGAGTCCCGTCCCGACGTATTGCCGCGTATAGGGGTAATCGAGGTCGCCGCGCGCCAATCGCGCCTGCGTGCCCACCGCCGCGAGATAGGTCCGCAACCGGAAGAGCGCATACGGCTCGGAAATGGCGAAGGTGATCAGCGCTGCCCAGAATGTTGTCAGCGTGAGGAAAAGCGCGCGCAGTCGGGGCGATACCGCTTCCTCATCCGTACCATCGGGTACGGGGCGCGCACGCAGCACCGCAATTGCGAGCGCGGCCAGGGCAGGAAAGGCGAGAAAGGCGACCGATGCTTTGGACGCCACGCCCGCGCCGACCAATGCACCGGCGATCACAAAATCGCGGGTGCGTTGTCGCTCCGCCGCCCGCACGAAGGCGAAGACGGCCGCCGTCGCGAAGAACGTTACCCAGGTGTCCGTCGCGAAAAAGTGCGCCAACTGAATCGGCAGGACGCAGACCGCGAAGAGTGCGGCGGCGAGGTTCGCATAGGCGCGACCATAGCGCCGCGCGAGAGCATAGACGAGGAGCAGCGTGCCGATGTCCAGCAGCGCCGACAAGACGCGACCGACCAGGTAGACATGGTCGTAGTCAGTCCACGCGGTGCCGGTGGCGACCTGCATCGTCCCGGCGACCGCCTTCGTCACGTAGAGCGGCAGGCTGCCATACGCGAAATCCCGTGGCTGGCTGGTCGCGGGATCGTTCGAGCGCGGGTTAAGCGGGCTGTGCTCGGGGTCGAGGAGCGCGCGCCAGTTGGGCGGCCAGTCGGGCAGGATGCGATCTGTGATTACCTCGGTAATGAACCGCTCATCGGGATGGAGATGGTACCCGGCATCCCAGTTCAGGCCATGTACCCGAAGCAGGAACGCAATCAGCGCGATCGGCAGCAGCAACCACGGCGTCCGCACGAACCGCCCAAGTGTGCGCCCCACCCCACGTTTGCGCCCCACGACGACGCGCTGTGCGTCCGTCGGCAGCACGATGACCTCAGGTTGTAACTTCGCCGACGTTCTCATTATCCTCGTAGTGTAACGCAGCACAGGCAGACCAGCGCAGTCGAAACCAAGTGAATCGCAAAGACGCAAAGAGCGCAGAGGACGCAAAAAAAAGAAGCGAGATGAGATCGGGAGATAGATTCTTCCATCCCCTCATTGCGATCTTCGCGTCCTTTGCGTCTTTGCGGTTCACTTGGTTTTCTCCTGGATTACCGCCGCGAGAATTCGCGTTCGAGATCGCGCTGACTGATATGGAGCATCGTTGGCCGACCGTGCGCGCAGTGCCCCGGTGTTTCGACACCTTCGAGTTGACGGATGAGGGCGCGCATCTCCGGATCGGAAAGCGGTTGACCGGCACGGATGGCGTTATGGCACGCGAGGAGGGCCGCCAGCCGCTCGAAGGCCTCGTCGCCCGATTTGCCCGCGCCGAGTTCAGCGAGCGCCGCCTCGAGCGCGGCGACCGGGTCCGCCGCATGCTGGCCACGAATGGCCGCCGGAACGCCACGGAGCAGCCACGTCCCATCGCCGAACGGTTCGATCAGATAGCCGAGCCGCACGAGATCGTCCGCGTGCGTCTCGAGTACCTGCTGCACCATGGCCGGGAAGACGCAGGAGAGGGGCGCGAGGAGCCACTGCGTGTCCGACGCGCCCTCCCGCAGCCGCTCCCGCATCCGTTCGAGCATCACCCGCTCGTGCGCCGCGTGCTGGTCAATCAGGTACATCCCCGTCGCATCCTCGGCGATAATGTAGGTGTTCACTACCTGTCCGAGTACCCGCAGTCGCGCGGCATCCGGGAGCGCAACGGAGGATGGCTGTGCGGACGTGCCACGCAGTGCATCGTCCGTCCCGCCCGTTGACGGTGCGGTGAGCATCGGGGTGTTCCACGATGCCGGTGCATCGCTCACGACGTGCTGGTCCGCTGACGGAAACGATGATGCATGCCGGGTGAAATCGCGCGTCTGCCCGGAAAAGACCGACGGCAGGCTGACGAGCGGGACGGCGGCCGCTGTCGCGTTGCCGAGCAGCGCCGCACGCACCGTTGCGCCGAGCATGCGGGTGACGTCCCGATCGTGGACGAACCGCACTTCCTGCTTGGTCGGATGGACATTGACATCAACGAGATGTGGTGGCACGACGAGCGAGACGACCGCTGTCGGATGCCGCCCGACCATCAGGAGCGAATGATAGGCCTCTTCGAGGGCGTAGAGCATGCTCCGGTGCTGTACCCAGCGATTATTGACAAAAAAGAGTATCTGCGTCCGATCCGCCCGGTCGTGCGACGGGTGCGCGACGTAGCCGGTAATCGTCGCCGGTGTCTCGACCGACCGATCACTGTCGGGTAAGGCGAGCGCCGACGATCCGGTCTCGTGTCCGAAGACCTGCCCAATCGTGGCACGCAGATCGCCATCGCCAGTCGTGCGGAGGGCGTTGCGGCCATCCACGACCAATTCAAACCGCACATCCGGGCGCCCGAGGGCATACGCCTGGATGACCCGCGTAATAAAGGCGGTTTCGGTTGCGACGGAGCGGAGAAACTTCAGTCGTGCAGGGACATGCTGAAAGAGATCGCGCACCGTAACGGCGGTTCCTTCCGGGCAGCCCCGCGCACGTTCGGTAACGGGTCGGCCCCCATCCATCTGAATCTCGAACCCCTCATGACTACCGAGCGGTCGGGAGAGAAGCGTGAAACGCGAGACGGCGGCAATACTGGCGAGCGCTTCACCCCGAAAGCCGAGCGTCGTGATGTTCTGGAGATCGGCGAGGGTCGCGACCTTACTGGTCGCATGCGGTTCGACCGCGAGACGCACGTCGTCGGGCGTCATCCCCACACCATTATCGGTGATACGCAGGAGATCGCGCCCCCCCTGCCGTACCTCGACCCGGACGGCGCGCGCGCCTGCGTCCAGCGCGTTCTCGACAAGTTCTTTGACGACGGAAGCGGGCCGTTCGACGACCTCGCCCGCCGCGATTTTGCTGACGAGTTCGGGCGACAGGATACGAATTGCCATGACGGATTCCCTGTGTGGCGGAAGGTGGTGGAGGCAGGGGGACTCGAACCCCCGACCTCTACAGTGCGATTGTAGCGCTCTCCCAGCTGAGCTATGCCCCCACGTTCCACCGGCGCGCAGTATACCAGAGGTTGCGGCCGGAAACAAGCAGCCGTATTCACTGGATGCGTCCAAAAGTCGGTACCACAAAGGGGATGAAGAATCGGTGGTGGCAGACAACGACGCCCGGCTGGTTCGCGGTCGCTCTGGTGCAGCACTGCGGAGAAATTCCGGCGGGCGCCCATCGCCCGCCGGGCGGCATGTATCCCTTGCAACGCGTGGACGCGACAGGCAGATCGCCTGATCCGCAAATGGGACGAGGCGCAGACACCAGACCAGCGCGTCGTCGCAGCGGGCGGCGGTGATGCAGCGATGCGCATCCGGTTGGATGCGCTCCATGCCGCGACGAATCCACGCCAACTGCGCCGGGAGATTGATGCGGGATTCGCGCGCTTGTGGGAGCGTGAGACAACCGCGCTGCTCGTGGCCGATTGAAGGCAGAAAAGAGGCAGATCGTCGCCCGACCTCGGTACCATTCTCTTTTGAGTTGACACGGAGATTCACAATGCCACGCGACACAATGGTGGAGGCGTCAGGCGACGGGTGACGAGAGGGCTGACGGCAGGGGAACGCGCTGTGCGGACGGCGCCGGAGCCTGCTGCCGACCGAGCACGCGGACGAACGCGTCCACGACATGCGGATCGAAATGGGTGCCCTTGCAAGCGATCAATTCTTCTATTCCCTCGTGGACCGTGCGGGCGCGGGCATAGGGGCGGTCGGAGGTCATCACGTCGTACGAGTCCGCCACGGCCACGATGCGCGCGCCGAACGGGATCTCTTCGCCCTTGATGCCATCCGGGTAGCCCCGCCCGTCGTATCGCTCATGATGATGGCGGACGACGCCGAGACTATCTTTGTAGATCGAGAGATCGTGCAGAATGTCATCCCCGGCGATTGGATGCTGGCGCATCAGCCAATATTCGCCTTCGTCCAGCTTGCCGGGCTTCAGCAGCACGGCATCGGGAATGGCGATTTTCCCGAGATCATGCACGCGCGCCGCGAG
>JALYUS010000122.1 GCA_030853625.1 Chloroflexota bacterium | reverse complement strand
CGCTTGAGCATCTCTTGATAGAATGCGGGTGGTGTCATCGCTGCCTGAGTATCAGAGCGCTTCTCTCCCGATGGTGCGATCTCTTCCTTCTTCGTGGTGTCGCTTTGTGGATGTGTGATCGCCATCTGTCTCCCTCGTTCTCTCATGTTATCTACGTATACATCATCTGCCACTACGGGCGTGGGCGATTTCCCTAACACCGACGGACTCAGCCGCGATACTGCTCCTCGTGGACGATGTCGGCGAGCGGTTTGCGGGCCTGCGCGGGCTTCTGGCGGGCGCGTTGCGCCTCCTCGTCCGGGTAGCCGATGGAGATTTCGGTACGCACGAGGCGGTTTTCCGGGATGCCGAGCGCCTTTTTTGCTGCTGACATCGTTTCGGGACGGAACCAGCCAATGCACGAGCCGAGACCGTGCGCGTCCGCCGCGAGCATGATCCGCTCGCTCAACCGACCCTCATCGTAGGTCTCATGGCCTACCTTCTCCGGGTCGCCCGTCATCACGAGCACGATGCCGAGCGGCGCGTTTGCCGCGTGACGTACGTTTGGGCTGATCTCCGCCAGTTTTTGCAGCGTCTCCCGGTTGCGGATGACAAGGAATTCCCATGGCTGCACATTACTTGCGCTACCGGACCAGCGGGCGACGTTCAGAATGTCGTTGACGACTTCATCGGGGACCGTGTCCGGGCGGAAGTTGCGCGTGGCGCGCAATCCGCGCAGAAAGGCGATCCGCTCCTGAGCAGTATCGGTCATAGTGCTACCCTCCTTATTCGCCTGCAACATCGAATGCCGGGGCGGCATTCCCAGCGTATCATAGTATAGACGTGACTGCCGGTCGTCTATCGGATGCGAGGAGATTTTCCATGGGCGAGCATTTCATCTGCAAGACCTGTGGCGTGCAATTCGCCGCGACGACACAGCCGCCGGAGCAGTGCCCGATCTGCGACGATGAGCGGCAGTACATCGGCCCCAACGGGCAGCAGTGGACGACGCTGCCCGCACTCCGGGACGGTTACCACAACGTCATCAATCTCGTCGCGCCGGGGTTGACCGGGGTCGGCACGTATCCGAGTTTCGCCATCGGGCAGCGCGCGCTCCTCGTGCAAACACCGGCAGGAAACGTCCTGTGGGATTGCATCAGCCTCCTCGACGATCCGACCATCGTGGCGGTGCGGGCGCTCGGTGGGATCGCCGCGATCGCCATATCCCACCCGCATTTCTATTCCGCGATGGTGGAATGGAGCGCGGTGTTCGATGCGCCGATCTATCTGCATGCGGACGACCGCCAATGGGTGATGCGCCCCGACCCGGCTATCGTTTTCTGGGCGGGCGAGACGCATCCCCTCATGGACGGTATCACGCTCATTCGTTGCGGCGGACATTTCGCGGGGAGCGCCGCGCTCCACTGGGTGGCGGGCGCGGCAGGTCGCGGCGCGCTCCTGACGGGCGACACAATTCAGGTCGTCGCAGATCGCCGCTACGTCACATTCATGTGCAGTTATCCGAACTCGATCCCCCTGCCTGCCAGCGCGATTCGGCGAATCGTCGCGGCGGTCGCGCCGTTTTCCTTCGACACACTCTATGGCGGGTGGTGGGATCGGATCGTCACGCCCGACGCGAAAGGCGCCGTGACCCGTTCGGCGGAGCGGTATATCGGTAAGATCGAGGGATAGGGAGGCAGTCGGCAGTCGGCGGTCGCTAGCGGATCGGTGGACGTTCTGCCGACTGCCGACGCTCTCAGACCGGGATCGTCAGGCTTTCCAGATCGCGCGGGTAGTAGGTGAGCCATTCGATGCCGTCGGGCGTGACGGCGACGGTATCGGAGTGACGGAAGCCCGCGAAGTCCTTCAGATAGATGCCCGGCTCGACGGTGAAGACCATGCCGACCTCCATGATCCGGTCATCCCCGATGTCGAGAAAAGGCGCTTCGTGGACAAGCGTGGACTTCGCGTGGCCGGTATGGTGCCGCCAGTAGTCCCACAGATTGTGCTCGGTGAAGAAGGCGCGCACCTGCCGGTCCACCTCGGAGCAGGGGAGGCCCGGCTTGATCGCATCGCAAGCGAGGGTTTGGGCCGCGAGCATCAGGTTAAAGTATTTCTCCTGCTCCTTGCTCGGCTCGCCCATAATCATCGTCCGTTCCAGTTCGCTGCCGTAGCCCCAGACCGACGCGCCCGCGCCCGTCACGAGCACATCGCCCGCTTTGAGGCGCGCATTGCTCGTCATCGCGTGCGGGAGGGCGGAGTCCTTACCGATCTGCCCGCGAAAACCCGCCGATGCGCCGGGTCGCCCGAAACTGACCGGGCGATATTCCTTGCCAAGCGTGCGGATCATCGCCAGCGTCGCCTCGTCGGACGCGCGCATCGAGATTTCTGTCTCCGAAACGCCGACCTTGCAGTACTCCTGGAGGTAGACATGCGCGAGGTTGCCCCAGCGCGCGCTCTCGCGGATCAGGTTCAACTCTTCTTCCGAGTTGATCATCTGCATGTACTCGACATCGTCGCGGACGTTGGTGATCGTCGCGTTGGGGAGCAGCGCGCTCACCGACGGGCCACGATAGCCGTAGAGCGCGCCATACCCGTCCGCATCCACGCCGATCTGCGCGTGCGTCAGGCCGAAATCAGTCAGCAACTCCTTCAGGAACTCCATCGGATGCCGCTCGCCGGGATATTCGGGGTAGGTGACGACTTTGTCCACGAGTGCGAACTCCTCGGCGTGTTCCCCTTCGAGGCGCGGGACGAGCAGCGCGGAGCGATTCGCGGTCAGGATATAGGCCATTGGTCGCTCGGTCGGGATGAAGCCGAAGCGGCTGAAATACGAAACGTTGTTTCCGCCGAAGAGCACGACTGCCGTGATTCCCCGTTCCCCCAGTCGCTGAAGAATCGTTGCGCGTCGTTGCGCATATTCGCCGTCGCTCAAGCGTAGTTGCACCACGGTGAACACTTCCTTTCGTCTATTGCAGAGAAGACCGCGCACCATCCTTCTTCGGTGGCGCGATCAAGAGCGGGGCATCAGGTTCGGTTGCTCATCCCGTCATCGTCTCCTCTCGTGCCGCACGAGCGACGACATCCGCCAGCCATCTATTGAGACTCTTTCTGCCGCGTGTGGCGGCGATCACGGCATCGCGATGGACTTCCGGCGCGATGCGGAGAACCAGTTTACCGGAGAATGGCTTTTTCGGCTCCTTGCCGCGCGCGATGCACCAATCGAGGTAAACATCAACTGAGCGATGAAACTCTTCCTCGATTTCATCGGCGCGTTCCGACTCGAAGGTGATAACGTCGTCGAAGTCGATCACATGACCGTAAAGGATTTTCGCCTCCGCGTCGTATTCGACCTCGCCCGTGTAGCCTTTGTAACTCATCGTTGCGTTCATGGTCTCTGCACTCCTGCCCTCTCGAGAAATCTTCGTATATCCCTGATTCGTCCTTGCGCCGCAATACACCTGGGGTGCGGGACGTGGAACACCGCGCTCGCGTCATTGAGCGCAACGACGATGCGCGATCCTTCCCGCTGCCCGATCTCCGCGCCCAGGGCTGCAAACAATCCCTCAATCTCATCCCACGGAAGTGATGCCGGAACGGGCTTTCTAAGGATCGCTTCGAGTGACCGTCGCTGCTTCGTATTCACGGATGAATAGTACCGCTTTTTAGTATCGTTGTCAACGGTTTTGCACCGTGAGGGGTCGCACCACATCGGCGATCGCTTCGCCGAGCATGACGTGCTGATCGGCATCGAGATGGATACCGTCCACGCGGCTGGCGGTGGTGACGGCGCCGGAATCGAAGAACGGGCAATTGAGCGCGGCGGCTACCGCGCGATAGGCAGCCGCCAGCCCGATGCATTTGGCATCCGCCCCCAGGAATTTGGGGGCGATCGGGCCTTTCGGCACGCCGATCGCGGGTGGCGCGACGACAAGAACGGGCGGCACAGGTATTCCCGGTTCGATGGGCGCGTGTCGAATCGCCGCGACCAATGCGGCGATCCCCTGCGCGGCATGCCAGGCTGTGTGCGGGTGCATGGACTGGAAATCGTTCGTGCCGAGCATCAGGATAACGAGTGCCAGCGGTGAGGAGATTTCGATGCGTTGCGCCAGCCCGTCCAGCCCGTTGCGCCCCGGCTTGTATGGATCGTCCCAGACGGTGCGCCGCCCGTTGAGGCAATCCTCGATTACCCGCACGGATCGGTCGCGTGCGTTCAAGCAGTTTTCCATCACGCCCGGCCAGCGCGCGTCGAACGGGAGCCGCTGCCGCGTCGTCGGGATGATGCCCCATGAGAGCGAATCGCCGTAAACAAGGACGTGTTGCATCGCCCCGCCCTCCTTCTCGGGCTGTCGCGCCGATGTATCGTAGAATCGCCACGAAAGGCGAATGTATCCAGTATAGCGGCGCGCTATACTATCGTGGAGTGCGCGAGCGGCAGGTGAGAGCCATCATCGTTAGGGGAAATTGAATGGCGAGACAGAGCGCGGAAATAGAAGGGATGGCGGGCGATCAGCATGACCGTGCGCGGGGTACATTGCCCCGCCGCAGCGGCGCGGCCACCTACGCCTTCATTGCCGTGGACCGCGACTGGACGATCACCTACATAGATACCGCCGCTCTCTCCGGCGCTCCGCGCTCCTGGGATGATCTGCTCGGCACGAACCTTTGGGAAGCCTTCCCCGATGCCGTTGGCACGCCGTTTTACGCCCTGTACCACGAGGCGATGACAACTGGCGGCCCCGTCGAGATCGAAGACTTCTATCCGCCGTTTCAGATGTGGCTGCATGTCTATGTACAACCCTCGGAACGCGGCCTGTCCCTTTATTTCCACGACATCAGCGAGCGGAAAGTGGTCGAGGAGAACCTCGACTTCCTCGCCCAAGCGAGCAAAATCCTCTCCTCCTCGCTCGATTATGAGACAACGCTCGCACAGGTCGCGCGGCTCGGCGTCCCCCGGATTGCCGACTGGTGCAGCGTGGACATGCGCGTCGAGGGTGGCGCGATCAAGCAACTGGCGATCACGCATAGAGACCCTGAGAAGGTGCAATGGGCAAAAGAACTCAACGAAGCGAATCCGCCCGATCCCGATGCGCCGACCGGTGTTCCCAACGTGTTGCGGACGGGACAGTCTGAGTTCTACCCTGAGATTACCGACGCGATGCTCGTTGCCGCCGCCCATAACGAGGAAGAACTCACCCTCATGCGGAAGATTGGTTTCAGTTCGGTCATCGTTGCACCGATGCGCGTGCAGGACGAGACAATCGGGGCGATCACCTTTGTCTCGGCAGAGTCGGGACGCTTCTACACCCCGTCAGACCTCGCGATGGCCGAGGAGGTGGCGAATCGCGCGGCGCTGGCCGTGGCGAATGCGCGCCTCTACACCGAAGCCCAGCGGGCGATTGCCGTTCGCGATGAGTTCATGTCGCTCGCCTCGCATGAACTGAAGACACCGGTGACGAGCCTGAAAATGTACACACAGGTTCTGCAACGGCAGGCCGAGCGGCGCGGCGATTCCGCGATGACCGATCGCTTCGTGAAGATGGATCGCCAGATTGATAAATTGACCGGGCTGATTAACGACCTCCTGAATGTCGCGCGGATCGAGGGCGGGCGGCTCGAATACCTCGATGAATCCCTCGATCTGAACGCGGTGGTGCAGGAGGCGGTGGAGGCGGTTCAGCCAATAACCGACAAGCACACCATCGCGATCGAGGGAGAGATAGATACCCCGGTATGGGGAGATGGCGAGCGGATCGGGCAGGTAATAACAAATCTGCTCACGAACGCCATCAAATACTCCCCGCAGGCGGATCGCGTGATCGTCCGGCTCGCGCGCGAAGACGGGCGCGCGATGATCAGCGTGCAGGACTTCGGCATCGGCATTGACGAAGCGCATCAGCCAAAGGTCTTTGACCAGTTCTACCGTGTCAGCGATCCCTCGGAAAAGACCTTTCCCGGTCTGGGACTCGGCTTGCACATCGCGAACGAGATCGTCAAGCGACATGGCGGCACGCTCCACGTCCGTAGTGTGAAGGACGCAGGCGCAACATTTACCGTCATCATGCCGTTGGTACAACAGAACAGGGCGGATGGCGCATCGTCATAAGGGGAGCGGAATGGCGGCACGGATACTCGTAGTGGACGACGACCCGGATATCCTCGATGCGGTTCGCTTCACGCTCGAAGACGAAGGCTACATCGTCACGACGACCGAGAAGGGTGAGTATGCGGAGAACCTGCATGACGGAAACGGCGGCTTACCCGATGTGATCCTCCTCGACATTCTTCTTTCGGGAAAAGATGGTCGGACGATCTGCCGCCACCTCAAGAGCCGGGCGGACACGAAGCATATCCCGATTATCATGATCTCGGCGCGTCCCGACGCGCGCGAGTCGGCGACGGCGGTTGGCGCCGACGCCTTCCTTGCCAAGCCGTGGGATATTGATGCCCTGATTGCGATTGTCCAGCGGTTCGCAGCGCTGCCGTAGCGGTCCCCGTGTTGCTAACGGCTTGGCGGGAGCGGCGCCGGGGGCGTTTGGGAGACTGACGCGGGCGGGCGCGATTCGGGCAGCGGCGCGGGTGGCGTTGAAGGGATTGACGCGGGGGAACGCGACCCAGGCATCGGTGCGGGCAGGTCATAGGTCGCGGTATAGGTCACGTCACTCGTCCCGATAGTGATGTTATGCTGCGCCGCTCCGCCATCCGACCACGACACGAACGGCGGCCCTCCCGGCGACGTGGGCGCTGTGATCGTGTGCTGCGAGCCGATGACCGAGTTGAAAGTATGCGGCGCGGTGTAGGTCACGCCGCCGTCATAGACTAATTGCCTGCCGGGGGGCGATGTCTGCAATGTCACATGCACCGTCTGGGGATGGAGACTGACCGAGGTGGTCGCGGTCACTGCCGAACTGTTGGTCGCCGTGAGGATGATCTCGAAGTAACTATTGTCTCCGTGATCGGGAATCGTGAAACTGCCATTAGCCACCCCGGAGCGCTGAATGAGGAAGTGCGTGTGGCAGGTACCCGGACAATGATGGATGACTATCTGCCATGAGAGGCCGGAAGGCGGGATGGGACCGTCCAAATCATCGGTCGCCCCACCACTGAAGGTAATCGTATCCCCCACCCTGTACGCGAGTGACGCGCTGGGCGCGCTCATCGTCGGCGTTGGCGCGCCGCCCACACCGATCGTCATGCCCCCCGTACCGGACGCGTGTGTACTGCTGCTTGTCACGGTCAGCGTCGTGATATACCGGCATGCGGAGACCCCGCACTGCAACGTGAAGGTATGGGTCGGATTGGCGTCGGTGGAGAGAGCGGAGCCGTCGCCGAAATCCCACGAATACGAGAGCGTCCCACCGCGTGGGTCGTTCGACCCCGCGCTTGAGAATTGCACGGTCAGCGGCGCCGGACCCGATTGATGATCCGCCGCTACCTGCACGGTCGGTGCGTTCGCGTCGTAGACGATCTTCCGTATCTCTCCCGCGTAGATCGCGCAGACATAGAGGTTGCCGTCCGGCCCCATCTCGATATCCGTTGGCAGGTCCGCGTTGGGCGAAAAGTCTGTCGGCCCTGAGACGAGCGCGTCGTTGCTGTCCACTTGCAGGGTGCGCATAAACGGCCGGACATCCCCATAGAAATACGTCCCCCGATACTGCGCCGGGTAGTTCGCGCCCGTGTAGAATGCTCCCCCGATTACCGCCGTGCTGACAGGCAGCACCCCACCGAGGTGATCGTATGTCACTAGCCCAAACTTCACCGCTCCGGCCCCCTTGCTGTACAGGTCCTTGCAGGTCTGCATCGGGGCGAACGCCGATTGCTGATACGTCCCTTCATAGCACGGCCAGCCGAAGTTGCCGCTCTTCGTCGCGACGTTGATCTCCTCCCAGGTGTCCCAGCCGACATCGCCAACGTACGGCATGTCTGTGCCGGGGCGGAGAGTGAAGCGAAAGGGGTTGCGGAGGCCATACGCCCAGACTTTGGAACGGTTGTCGCTCACATTGCCGTCGTAGAAGAGATTGGACGTGAGTCCTTGCCCGGTCGTCGTGACATGCAACAGTTTGCCGGCCAGGATGTCAATGTTCTGGGAGCGCAGCGATTCGGGGTCCGCGATGTTGAAGTTCGACGCGTCGCCGATCGAGACGAAGAGCGTACCGTCAGAGGCGAAGCGGACGCTGCCAATCGAATGGGAGATATTGTCCGAGACGAGACAATCGGTTCCCACCGGGAAGTTGTCGCACGACGGGCGGGCGGCATCGCCAACGACTGTGCCGAGGATCGCCTGCTGACTGGCTGGATCGGCGACATCCCCGGCCACCGTGTAGCGCGAGAGCCGTGCCGTCTTATTGTTGGTCGGATTGGCCGGGTCATTTTCGTACGTGTAGAGGAGGTAGAGATAGGGGCTGGTGGTAGAGAAATGCGGGTCAACGGCAATGCCCAGAAGCCCATGGTCGTCGTAGTCATTGACGGTGGCGCTGATGTCAATCAACGGTGTGGGCAGGAGCGCGCCGTTTTTGACGACCCAGACGAGACCATGCTTGGCAATGATGAAGATGCGCCCATCGGGTGCGAAGGCGAAGCCGGTCGGTTGGTCAATGCCCGTGGCCACGGTCTGAAACGAGAAGCCATTCGGGAGGACCGTTGATGCCCGAACGGGAGTATCCCGTTGCGAAGCAGCGGGGGCGGCGCGGAAGGTGTCGTGCATTTCCATCGCCGTCTCGATCCGCGCGGTATCCACCACACCGGCGGTCGGGCTGCTCGTGCTCCACAAACACCCCCGCTGGGCAGTGCGGGCCTGTGCCTCATCGGCAGCGAAGAGATGACGAGCCTCCGCTTTACCATTTACTTTGGCGACGCCTGCCTTCACCAGTTCCTGACTGATCGCGTGGCCGTTTCTGTCGAGCGCGTGATAGATACGCAGGCCGTGGCTGTCGAAGGCGAGGGTGGTATCCTCCTCAAGCGTCAATTCCCCGCCTCTGGTGAGTTTCCACAACTGACTGGTCGCCGCAGCGCCGCAGGGAGTGGTGTAGGGGGCAACATCAATACCGGCGAGACGGACGGCGACCTGCTTGCCGTTGATCCAGGTGATAAGGGTGTTACCGTCGAGCACGCGCAGCATCGCGCTGCTCCGCACCGTCCCGCTGCCGGCGGGCGGCGCGCCACCGGGCGGTGTGGACGCCGTGATGACATCCGGGCCTGAGACGGGCGTTGCTGTCACAAGTGCCGCAAAGAGCAGGACACCTACCATGACGATATGGCAGACGCGCGATGTCGCGAGCGTATGGGCGATTCTCGGCATGCGTTGTATTCTCCCCACAATCGTATGACGAACGGTTCCGCCACGGCACAGTATACTCAACCGGGGGCGTTCACTGAGGTGTATCGTCCCCCTGTTTGATGACAGACGTGTCATTGTGCAAAAGGAGGCATGGCGGATGTTCACACCATCGGCGACCGTTCAACGGATCATCGCCCAATCGCAGCGCCCGGCCACCCGCCCCGGGCCGGGCAGCATCTCTCTGTCGTCGGGAGATCCCGACTTCCCAACACCCGACTACATCCAACATGCATTGATCGAGGCGATTCAGCAAGGCTACACCCACTATGCCGATGGTCAGGGCGACCCGCACCTTCGTCAGGCGCTCGCCGAGCGCGCGGCCCAGACGGGTGGGCAGGCAGTCGAACCCGGTCAGGTCGTTGTCACACACGGCGGGAGCGCCGCGCTCTCTACCGCGCTGCTCGCGACGATCAACCCCGGCGAGCGCGTGTTGCTGCCGGAACCGACGTACTCGCTCTACGCCGATCTCATCCAGTTGGTCGGCGCGCAGCCCGTTTTCGTCGCCTCGACCGCCGATTTCCATCTCGACCTCGATGCCATCGCCACTGCCGCTGCTGCCGACGGCGCGAAAATGATCGTCCTCTGCCACCCGTGCAACCCGACCGGCGTCGTCTACCGGCGCGATGAGTTGGAAGGACTTGGGGAAATCGCCACACGACACGATCTGCTCGTCCTCGCCGATGAAGCGTATGACCACATCGTCTTCGACGACCGCCCGTTCGTCTCGACCCTGGCAATCGCGGCGCTGCGCGATCGGTTGATCTATTGCCAAACGTTCTCGAAGACCTACGCAATGACGGGCTGGCGCGTCGGCTATCTGATCGCGCCGCTGCCGATTGCGAGCGCCGCCGCGCGCATGCACCGGACGATCAACGGCCCGATGAATGCGGCGGTGCAGCGCGCGGCGCTCGTCGCCGTGACGACTGAGACAGACTGGCCGGAGCGGATGCGACGGGAATACGAGGCGCGGCGCGAGTTGGTGTTCGAATTGCTCGCGGGTTGCCCCGGCGTTGCGGGCAATGCACCGGAGGGGACGTTCTACGCCTTCGTCCGCTACGATGCCGATCTCCCCGCGCAGGATGTCGTCGCGGCGGCGATGGCGCGTGGCGTCGGCATCCGGGGCGGAACGGAATACGGTCCGAGCGGCCAGAACTACATCCGCATTGCCTTTTCGAGCAGCCGCGCCGATCTACAGGAGGGCGTGCGCCGCCTCCGCTCCCTGTTTACGGAGATCGGCCAGCGTTGAGATCGAAGCGCGGAAAGAATCGGTAGCGCGCGCTTCAGTCTGCGCCCCGCTCTCAGTCCCGCACGGGCCGGGCGTCCGCGCCGGAGTGCGTGCCGCCCGCATTCATGGCGAGATTGCCGCCGTCCATGGCGATCACGCTCCCGGTCACGAACGACGATGCATCGGCGGCCAAAAAGAGGGCAACGCCCTTGATGTCGTCCGGCACGCCGAGCCTGCCAATGGGAATGCCGCCGAGGAAGTTTTCGCGCAAGCCGGGGGTGGCGTCCATGCGCTGATCGAAGGCCGGATTGGTGATCTGCGCGGGGGCAATCGCGTTGACGCGCACGCCGCGCCCCGACCATTCCGTACTCAACTCGCGCGTCATCTGGACAACGCCACCCATCGCCACACTGTAGGCAAAGTTCCCGCGCCCGAGCGCGCTAATGCCGCCGATGGAGGCCATGTTGATGATGCTACCCTTCCCGGCCCGCAGCATGCGCCGCCCGCCCTCCTGGCAGGAGCAGAACTTGCCGACCAGCGCCCCGTTCAGAACTTCCTGAAACTTCTCGATCGGCAAGTCTTCGGGATGGTAGAGATGGTTGTTGCCGGGGATATTGGCGAGGACATCAATCCGGCCGAATTCCCGGTCGAGACGTTCATACATGCTGCGAATTTGCGCGATGTCGGAAACATCGCAGACGACGGGGATCACCCGCCGCCCCAATCGCTCGATCTCTCCCGCCGTGCGTTCGAGCGTCTCGGCGCGATAGTCGCAGATCAGCAGGTCGGCGCCGGCCTCGGCGAACGCCAGTGCGGTCGCCCGCCCCATATTCTGCCCCGCCCCGGAGACGAGCGCGACACGCCCGGTCAGATCAAAGAGTTCGAATACCATGATTCCCCTCCGACTTCCCTAGTGGCCCGTCAATACTGATTTGATAAATCGCCGCATCGCTGCTACGCTTGCCCTCCGGCGCTCGCACGCGCAGCGCGATAGTCCGGAGCGATCAGCGATGCGGAAAGTCTATCATGTCGTCTTGACCAGTGAGGAGCGGGCCGCGTTGCAGGCGCTCATCAGGCAAGGAGTCGCTGCCGCCCGCGCCCTGACGCGGGCGCGCATCCTGCTCAAAGCGGACGAGGCCCCCGATGGCCCCGCGTGGAGCGATGCCCAAATCGTCGCTGCCCTCGATGTCAGCCGTCCCACCGTCGCGCGGGTGCGCCAGCGGTTCGATACTGAGCGCATCGCGGCGGTGCAGCGGCATCCGCCCGCCACCCGCCCCGCGCCGAAAGTGGACGGGGAGCAGGAAGCGCATCTGATCGCCCTCGCCTGTAGCGCGCCGCCGCGCGGTCAGGGGCGCTGGACGTTGCGGCTGCTCGCCGAGCGCTACGTCGTCTTGGGGTATGGGGAGCCGATCTCCCACGAGTGGGTGCGGCAGACCTTGAAAAAAACCGCCTCAAGCCGTGGTTGAAGCAGATGTGGTGCATCCCGCCCAGGGCGAACGCGGCGTTCGTCGCGCAGATGGAGGATGTGCTGGCGGTCTACCGGCGTCCCTACGACCCGTGCCGTCCGCAGGTGTGCATGGACGAGTTGCACAAGCAACTGCTCGGTGAGGTGACGCCGCCCCTGCCGATGGCGGCGGGACAACCGCAGCGCAGCGATTATGAGTATGTGCGCAATGGGACAGCAAATCTCTTCATGCTCTGTGAGCCATTGCGCGGCTGGCGACCGGTGACGGTGACCGCGCGGCGCACGAAGGTTGACTGGGCACACTGCGTGCGAGAGTTGGTCGATGTCCATTATCCCGATGCGGAATGCATCGTGCTGGTGATGGACAACCTGAACACGCACACGCCTGCGTCGCTCTATGAAGCCTTCCCGCCCGCCGAAGCGCGCCGGATCGTCGAGCGGCTGGAGATCCACCACACACCGAAGCACGGCAGTTGGCTCAACAGGGCGGAGATCGAGTTATCCGTGCTCAGCGGGCAGTGTCTGGATCGCCGGATGGAAGATCGGGCAACGGTGCGCGCGGAGGTTAGCGCATGGAACGTGGATCGGAACGCGGCAGGGAAAGGGGTAAACTGGCGTTTCACAACGGACGATGCCCGGATCAAACTCAAGCATCTCTATCCATCTATTGAGCCTTGACAGGCCCCTAGTGGGTCAGTTGCATTGAAGATTGCCTTTCGGCGAGTGGAGTGAGAGCATGAAGACGTATCTCTTTGTCGCGTCTCACGAGGAGTCTATCTATGCCCCGCCCGCAGAAAGAGCCACTCCGATCCCTCACCCCCGACGAACATATC
>JALYUS010000113.1 GCA_030853625.1 Chloroflexota bacterium | reverse complement strand
CGGATGGCATCCGCGTCAACGCCGTCTCACCCGGCTCGATCATGTTCGAGGGCGGTGGCTGGGCGCGGCGCAAAGAGCGCGACCCGGAGGGGATCGCCACCTTCATCGCCAACGATATGCCCCTCGGCCGCTTCGGCACGCCGGAGGAGATCGCCAATGTCTGTGTCTTCCTTTGCTCGGATCATGCCAGTCTCGTCACCGGCGCCAACATCGCCGTAGACGGCTGTCAACTAAAGCCTTCGATATAGAAAAGACGAGCGCAGAGAGGGAAGAAATGAGAGGAACAACGAGAAGGCCGATTTGCTCTCTCACTTTTCTTGTTTACTCTGCGCCCTCTGCGCCCTCCGTGTCCTCTGCGCTTCCGTCGTTTATGCTTCCTTGATGACGCATACGATGGCGATGCCGGTGCGGGTGTTCGAGCGGCGGGCAGTGCGGGAGGCGATTGCCTATGCGCAGACGGGGGGCATTGCCCTGCACTTCTTCCGCTGGGCGCATCCACATTTCGGCACCGGCGAATATTGCCACGTCCTTTCGAGCGACCGCGATCTGCTGATCGAGTTTGGCGCGGCATACGGCTTCCTGCCCCATCTGCTGCAACCCCCGCGCCGGGGCCGTGGCGTCTGGCATTACGATGCCTTCGGCTGGCGCGCCATCGCCCTCCGCCGCCTCGCCACCAAACTCGCCGCCGAAAGGAGAAACGGAAGCACAGAGAACACAGAGAACACAGAGAGGGAATCGAATTGAGATGTGAGAATCCGTTTTCGCTGTTGCATCATGCTATTCTTCGCGTATTCTTTATCTCCTCTGTGTTCTCTGTGTCCTCTGTGTTCTCTGTGCGCTCTGTGTTAATCCGCTTGCTCACTAAAGGAGGGATGGGATGCCTGCGACGGATATTCGGCGGCGGGTGGAGATTGGGGCAGAAACGCTGATGCAGTTGGAGAATGTCGGGACAGCGACGCTCTCCGCCCTGCTGATGCGACGCGGGGTGCGCTCGGTCTTTCTGACGGGCGTGCTGCCGCTCAATCCGCACACGCATATGGTTGGGCGGGCATTCACGCTGCGCTACATTCCCGCGCGGGAAGATATGCCCGGCGGCGAGGGACTGGATGATCTGACGAACCTCCAGCGCCAGGGTGTTGAGACGGTCGGGCCGGGCGAAGTCTTCGTCATTGACGCACACGGCAACACAGATGCCGGCTGCCTCGGCGACATTCTTGCCGCCCGCATCTTCAAGCGGGGCGCGCCGGGCATCGTCACCGATGGCGCGTTCCGCGATACGCCGAGCATCCGCAATCTCGGCCAGCCTGTCTATGCGCGCGGCATGCATCCCGCCGTCAGCACAACGCGGCATTTCGCGGCAGATATTCAGATACCGATCGCCTGCGGCGGCGTGATGGTCTGCCCTGGCGATTTGCTCGTCGGCGACGGCGAGGGCGTGATCGTCGTTCCGCAAGCAATAGCGGCGGATGTGGCAGCAGAAGCGACGGAGTACGAACCAAAAGAGATCTTCATCCGCGAACTGATTGACAGCGGCCGCAGCATCAAGGGCGTGTACCCGCCGGACGCGGAAACCCTCGCCGCCTACGAGCAGTGGAAGTTGAAGCAGTAGACAGCAGACAGTAGTCGGCACGGAACCGAATCCCCGACTACTGTCTACCGACTGTCGGCTACCCTCTTGACGGATACCCCCAGCGGGTATACACTGCTCAGTAGATACCCCGGCCGGGTACCAGGGCAGAGGAGCGGACAAGATGAATGCGGTCAGCAAAACGAAACCCGATTATCACTATCTGCAAGAGACCGATGCGCTGCTCGTGCGGCTGCGGCGGATGGAGGGCCAGGTCCGTGGCGTGCAGAAGATGATCGAGGAGGGACGCTACTGCGTGGATGTCGTGACGCAGTTGCAGGCGATCGCCGCTGCGGCGGATAAAGTCGCCGAGCAGGTGCTCGAAGGGCATATCCGCGGTTGCGTGGCGGATGCGATTAAGGAGCAGCGCGGCGACGAGGCGATTACCGAACTGATGACCGTCCTCGGCAAAGCGATCCGCAAGTAATCCCGAATCAGGAACAGGAAGAGGTACGGCCAATGGCCACGATACAACTCCCCGAAGCAGTAGCCTCCTCGCCACCCGCCGTGGAAACAACCGGGACTGTCGAATTGGCGGTCTCCGGGATGACCTGCGCCTCCTGCGTAATGCGCGTGGAGAAGAAACTGAAGAAGGTGCCGGGCGTCGCGGACGCCGCAGTCAACCTCGCCACCGAACGCGCGACGGTCACGTACGATCCCCGCCAGACCGATCCCGCCGCGCTCATCAAGAGTGTCGAGGCGGCGGGATATGGCGCGACGCTGCAATCGCAGGATGAACCGCTTGCGGCGACGCTCGCCATCGCGGGCATGACCTGCGCCTCCTGCGTCCGGCGTGTCGAGCGGGCGCTGACAAAGGTGCCGGGCGTCGAGAATGCGAGCGTCAATCTCGCCACCGAACGCGCCAGTGTAACCCTCGGCGGCCAGGCGACGATCAATGATCTGCTCACGGCGGTCGAGCACGCGGGCTATCATGCTACGCCGCTCGTGGAGGCCGAAGACGAGCGCGAGGACGGCGAGTTGGTCGAGGAGCGGCGGCGGCAGCGCGCGATGCGCGTCCGCTTCGCCAAACTCGCCCTCGGCATCGGCCTGACGATCCCGATCCTGTACATCGCCATGTTTCGCATGGACATGCGCTATCGCGATTACTGGCTGCTCGTGCTGACGACACCCGTCTGGCTAATCGTCGGCTGGGATTTCCACCGGAGCGCGCTGAAGAATGCGCGGCATGGCGCGGTCAATATGGACACGCTCGTCTCCGTCGGCGGCTCGATTGCCTTCTTCTACAGCATCGTGGCGACTTTCATGGGCCAGGATACGTTCTACGACACCGCCGCGATCATCATTACCTTTATTTTCCTCGGCAAAGTTCTCGAAGCCATCGCCAAGGGCCGGGCGGGCAGCGCGATCCGCACGCTGATGGGCCTCGGAGCCAGGACCGCCCGCGTCGTACGTGGTGGCGTGGAGCAGGATATTCCCGTCGCACAGGTACTGCCCGGTGATGTGCTGATCGTCCGCCCCGGCGAGAAGATTCCCGTGGACGGCACGGTCCTCGACGGCGCCTCCACGGTGGACGAGTCCATGCTGACCGGCGAGAGTTTTCCGGTCGAGAAGCAGCCGGGTGACGCGGTGATCGGCGCGACGATCAACAAGCAGGGCCTCCTGACGATGCGGGCAACCCGCGTCGGCAAGCAGACGCAACTCGCGCAGATCATCAAACTCGTGGACGCGGCGCAGACGGCCAAAGCGCCGATCCAGCAACTGGCGGATAAAATCTCCGGCATCTTCGTGCCGACGATCTTCGGTATCGCCGCGCTCACCTTTGTCGGTTGGCTGATCGCGGGGCGCTCGCCGGTCGCGGCGATGGTAGCGGCAATCGCCGTCATCGTCATCGCCTGCCCCTGCGCATTGGGTCTCGCGACACCGGCGGCCATCATGGTCGGTAGCGGCCGGGGCGCGGAGCAGGGCATCCTGCTCAAAGGCGGCGAGAGCCTCCAGCGCGTGCGGGAGGTGAACACCGTCGTCCTCGATAAGACGGGCACCGTCACGCGCGGCGAGCCGGCAGTGACCGACATCATCCCGACGAACGGCTGGGCGGAAGGCGACCTGCTGCGCCTCGTCGCGATGGTCGAGAAGGGGTCCGAGCACCCGCTGGCGCAAGCGATCGTGGACGCGGCGACGGAGCGCGGCTTCGCGCTGCCCGGCAGCACGAAGAATTTCGAGGCGCTCGTGGGCGGCGTACAGGGCACGGTCGGCACGCGAACGGTCGTCGTCGGCAATCAACGTCTCTTCGCCGAAGCGGGCATTGTTACCGCGCGCGTCCGGGCGGACATGGAGCGGCTGGAATCCGAGGCAAAGACCGCCATGCTCGCGGCGGTTGATGGCGAACTGGCGGGCGTCATTGCCGTCGCTGATACGGTCAAGCAGACCTCTTCCGAGGCGGTTCGCACGCTGCATCGCCTCGGCATCCAGGTCGTGATGCTCACGGGCGATAATCAGCGAACGGCGGAGGCGATTGGCCGGGAGGTCGGGATTGACACGGTGATCGCGGAAGTCCGGCCCGCCGACAAGATTGCCGAAGTGAAGCGGCTACAGGAGGAAGGCAAGGTCGTCGCGATGGTCGGCGACGGCATCAACGACGCGCCCGCGCTCGCTCAGGCGGACGCCGGGATCGCGATGGGCACGGGCACGGATGTCGCGATGGCGGCGGGCGACATCACGCTCGTCAAGGGGGATTTGCGCGCCATTGCGACGGCGATTGATCTCTCGAAGCGGACAATGCGCACAATCCGCCAGAATCTTGGCTGGGCGTTCGGCTACAATGTCATCCTCATTCCGCTGGCGGTCTTCGGCAAACTCAACCCGATCTTCGCGGCGGTCGCGATGGCGCTCAGTTCCGTGACGGTGCTCTCCAACTCCTTGCGCCTGCGCGGGACGCGGTCGAGCCAGTTCATTGCGGCGGCGGTCCTGCTCGTCGCCTTCACAGCGGTCGGGTTTGGGACGTATCGCGGGGTGTCGGGGCAAGCCGCACTCTTCGGCTCCGCCTCGTACGCATGGGGACCGAACGAGGTGCATATGGCGATGGTCGGGCAACGCACGACAGCGGCGATGCCGGACGCCTTCCGCAATGGCGTCAAGACGGTCAAGGCGGGCACGACGATCACCTTTATTAACGACGACAACGACCACGCGCATAACGTCGTCAGTGGCACGCGCAACGCGCCAACGAAGGATTTTTACAGCGGCCTCCTGCAACCCGGTCAACGATGGCAATACACCTTCACGACACCGGGCGTCTACTCCTATTTTTGCAGCCTCCATCCCGGTATGGATGGCACGATCACCGTGACGTGACGCGGCAGGCGCCGCGCGCGGATAGACAATGCTGTCACGATGACAGCGACAGCGCCCGGAAGGGCAAGACATGTGGAGGGTTCGACGATGGAAATGATGACGATGAAGGCCCCGGACATCTCGTGCGAGCATTGCGTCGCGACGGTCGAAAAGACGGTCGGGCAGTTCCCTGGCGTCCAGTCTGTCCAGGCGGATGCGGAAACGAAAATCATCACACTGACCTACGATCCAGCACAGGCTGATCTGCCGAAGATCGAGGACGCCCTGGCCGAAGAGGGCTACCCCGTCCAGAAGTAGCACGGCGGGGAGATGGGATAGATTCCTATCTCCCCTGTCTGCTCACGGTGGTGGCATACTTCTTGGCACACGGGGCTATGAGCGAGCGACGCCTCCCCACCACCATCCTTCGCGCGACGTTTCTCCGTGTCGCGTTCCTGCTCGCGTTCGTC
>JALYUS010000105.1 GCA_030853625.1 Chloroflexota bacterium | reverse complement strand
CGTCGTCCTCGAATTCGGGCGCGTGATCGCCGCCGGCCCACCCGCCGTCGTGCAGCGCGATCCAAAGGTGATCGAGGCGTATATCGGGGCGGCGGTGGCATGAACGGCCTATCCCCCCAGCCCCCTTCCCTAAAAGGAAGGGGGAGTACGGAAGAGCCAACACCGCTGCTTGAGGTGCGCGATCTGGCGGTGCGGTATGGGAGCATCGAGGCGCTCAGGGGCGTTTCGCTCTCAGTGATGGCGGGGGAATTTGTCGCGATTGTCGGGCCGAATGGGGCGGGTAAGAGTACGCTCGTCAACACGATCGCGGGCCTTTTCCGCCCGGCGCGCGGCACGATTGCCTTCGCCGGGCAGCGCATCGGCGGCCTCTCCGCCGCGCGGGTCGTGCAGCGTGGCGTCGCACAGGCGCCGGAGGGACGGCAGGTCTTCAGCGACCTGAGCGTGGCGGACAACCTGCAACTCGGCGCATACGGCCGCTACTTCCAGTCGCCCTTTCTCGTGGACGGCTACTTGCGCCTGTTGGGTGGGCGGCGGGCCATGCGGACAGACCTCGATCGCGTCTACGCACTCTTCCCGACACTCCACGACCTGCGGGATCGTCTGGCGGGCACGCTCTCCGGCGGCGAGCAGCAGATGCTCGCGCTCGGTCGGGCCTTGATGAGCGAGGCACGGCTCCTGATGATTGACGAACTCTCGCTCGGCCTCGCACCGATCATTGTGCGAGACATCGCCGCGCATCTGCGCGCGCTGAACGCCGATGGCCTGACGGTGCTGCTCGTCGAGCAGAATGTCAACCTCGCCTTTGCGCTGGCGGAGCGCGTCTATGTGCTGGAACATGGTCGCGTGCGGGCAGAGGGAAAACCGGAGGAACTGCGACAGCACCCGGAGATCGAGCGCGTCTACCTCGGCAGTCCGGTCGAGGTGGCGGCAATGGAGGCACATGGCGGTGAGTGAGTTCGGCCAGTACCTCATCACGGGAATCGCCACGGGGGCGTCGTTCGCGCTCGTCGCGCTCGGCTTTGTCGCGATTTACCGCGTTACGCACGTCGTCAATTTCGCGCAGGGCGCTTTTGCGATGCTCGGCGGCTACGTGATGTCCAGCATGCTCGACCACGCGCTACCGGGGCCACTCGCCGCCCCCTGCGCGATCCTGATCGTCGCCGCCATCGGCACACTGATCGGCGTGATCGCGGTCGGCAAGCCGCGCCTGCCGATCATCGCCTCCTTGATGATTACGCTCGGCCTCTCGGTGCTGATCGAGGGAATCTGCCTCCTGATCTGGGGCGACATCCCGACGACCTACGACGGTGTCGGCACGACCGCGATCTCGTTTGCCAACATCTTCGTCCTGCCGCAGCAAGTCGTCGTCATTGCGGCGGTGGCGATTGTTTTCCCCTTGTTCCAACTCTTTTTCGCGCGCACCTACATCGGCAAGGCGGTGACGGCGTGCGCGCTCAACGCGCGGGCGGCGCAATTGGTCGGCATCAACCCGCGCGTGATGGCCTTTCTCGCGTTCGGCGTTGCGGCGGCGTGCGGCGCATTGTCCGGCATCCTGACGACACCCCTCTCGCCGCTCACCTCCAGCGCGGACATCAACATCGCCATCAACGGCTTCGCGGGGGCGATTGTCGGCGGCCTCGTCAGCCCGGCGGGCGCGGTGATCGGCAGCCTCGTCCTCGGCATCGCGCAAACGATGATGGCGGGCTACTTCGATCCCGCGTACCAACTCGTCGTCGCCCTCCTGATAATGATTGCCGTCCTGATTGCCCGCCCCAACGGCCTCTGGCGCCGCGCGTGAGAGAAAACGCTTGAACCGCAGAGACGCAGAGGACGCAGAGAGGGACGGAGAAAAAACGAAGGATAAGGAGCGATTATGATCTTCTCTCATCGTTCTCTTTCCCGCTCTGCGCTCTCTGCGTCTCTGCGGTTCAAGCGTTTTTTGGAGGGATGATGACGGTGCGGCGGGTGATGGTTGGATTGTTGGCGCTGGTGGTGACGGGGATTGTGGTGGTGTTGCCGCGCGCGTTGACGCCGGATAAGCGGGACATCGTCATTTTCATCGGGTTGTACACGATTGTCGGCGCGGGATTGACGCTGCTGATGGGTTTCGCGGGGCAGGTGTCGCTGGGGCAGGGAGGCTTTTTCGCGGTCGGCGCGTACACCGTTGGGCTGCTGACCGCGAAGGCGCACTGGAATCCGTGGCTGGCGCTGATCGTCGCGCCGGTGGTGGCGATGGCGGCGGGGTATGTCGTCGGACTGCCCCTGCTGCGTTTGCGCGGGCATCATCTCGCGGTCGCGACGCTGGCGTTTGGCATCATCGTCTACACGCTGCTGAACAACCTGCGCGGCCTGACAGGTGGCCCGATTGGTTTGCGCGGCATCACGCAGCCGCGCATCGGTGGCGTCGTGCTCAGTGGTGATCGTTTCTATTACGTCATCTGGATCGTCGCGGCGCTCTCGCTCGTCATCGCCGGGAACATCGTCCGCTCGCGGCCGGGGCGGGCGCTACGGGCGATTGCACAGCACGAGGGGGCAGCGGAGTCGGTCGGCATCAATGTGCGGCTCTATCGGCTGACGATCTTCGCGATCGCGGCAACCTTCGCGGGCGCGGCGGGTGGCCTGTTCGCCAGTTATTTCAAATTCCTCTCGCCGGACTCGTTCACGCCGACGCTCTCCATCCTGTTCTTAATCATTGTCGCGGTCGGCGGGTTGGGCAATGTCTACGGCGCACTCGTTGGCTCGGCCGTCATCGTCCTGCTGACCGAGTTCCTCAAACGGCTCTCGACGCGGCCCGATCTGCCCGCCCGCGCGCCCGTCGTGCTGCAATCGCTTGTCTACGCTGCTATCCTCATCCTGATTATGCTCTTTCTGTCGCGCGGCCTACTTCCCGGCATCCAGCAGTTCATCGGCAACCTCATCGCCCGCTTCAAGGGCAAACAGGTCATAGACGCCCGCCAGAACGAAGCCCCGGTCGGCGACCTCGCAGACGGCTGAGGGAGACGGCTTTGGTAATTCGAAATGCAATTCCAGCGCCTCCTGGAGATTCTCGCTCGCCGCTTCCTCGGTTTCGCCTTGACTGGCAACATCAACTTGCAGACATTGCGCGACGTACCACTCGCTCTCTTCCTTCTTCCGTGTAATGCTTCGTCGTGATAGTCAATCTTACCGCGAATCAGCGGGCAATTCATCATAATTGATCGGATAGCCGGTGAAGAGGCATTCCTGGCAGGCGGGGCCGAGATCGAAGTGGGAGCGGCAGCGAGAGCAAAAGCCGGTGTGATAGCCGCGCGCAAAGAGGCGCGCGTCCATCGGTTGGAGGGCCGCGCCACTCGTTAGATGACGGCACTCCGCGACGAGTAATGCCTCGATCTCCGGCGCGAGCGCGACGGGGCGGCAGACATCGTAGCGGTTGCCCGCCCGGTCGCTGATGCTGATCGTGCGCACCGCGCCACGATCGTAGAAGGCTTCGAGGGAGGCCTGCCCCTCTTCGAGGGCGACGATGGCCGAGACGTACTGGATGGCGGCAGTTGTCTCCGCTTCGGTCGTGAAGAGGCGGCTGGCAATCCGCAGCAGGCGATCCGTCGCGCGACGTTGCGGGTCCGGCCGCTCCCGCGCCACGTCAACGTCCGGCATGGCCCACCGTGATTGGCCTCCGTGCCGCGCGGACGAATGCCGCCATCCGCGCAGCATCCTTGATACCGGGCAACGCCGCGCGCTCCACACCACTCGCCACATCCACACCCCACGGTTGCACGATGCGCACGGCGTCGGCGACATTCTCCGGCGTCAGCCCACCCGCGAGCATGATCCGCTCGTCAACGGCGAGCGCGGCGGCGAGCGCCCAATCGCCCGTCTGCCCGGTGCCGCCGTACCGCCCCGGCACATGGGCATCGAGGAGCGGCATGAGCGGCTGACCGAACGGGCCGGGTGGCAGCGACCGCGCCGCATGATGGAGCACATCTATCCGCTCGCGCAGCGCGTCCACGTCTTCGCCGGGCAGCGCACGAACGGCCTGCACGAGCGGCACGCCGAGCCGTGCGACCTCCGCCGCCGTCTCATCGCCGGAGAGTTGGACGAGATCAAGCCCGCACAGTGTCACTGTCGCGGCGATCGTCGCCGGATCGGCATTGACGAAGAGGCCGCTGACGAGCGGACGCGGCCCGTCTTCCGCCCGGAACGCGGCGATCACTGCCGCCGCTTCCTCCGGCGCGATGTACCGCTTTGTGCCGGGCCAGAAGGTGAATCCGACGATGTCCGCACCCGCCGCCACCGCCGCCTGCGCGTCCACCAACCGCCGCACACCGCAAATCTTGACGATGGTCATCTCCCCGCCTCCGCCAACGCCCGCACTGCCGCCGGGCGATCCGCCGCCGTGATGACGGATTCGCCGACGAGCGCGGCATCGAACCCGGCCGCCGCGAGTCGCCGCATGTCCTCGGCGTCCTTGATGCCACTGAGCGCCGCACGAACGGTCGCCCGGGGCATCTGGGCGGCGAGATCGGCAGCGAGATCGGTATTGACGCTGAAATTGCGTAAGTCCCGCTGATTGACGCCGATCAATGCCGCGCCGACAGCGACCGCCCGTGCCAACTCCGCCGCATTGTTCACTTCCACGAGGGCGGTCATGCCGTAATCGCGGATGCCGGCATGAAGCGTGGCGAGCATCGCGTCATCGAGCGCGGCGACGATCAGCAGGCAGGCGTCGGCGCCCCACGCCCGCGCCTCGGCAACCTGATACGGGTCAATGATGAAGTCCTTGCGGAGGAGCGGAATCGCGCTGCCGACGGCATCGAGGCCACGCCGCGCGATTGGCAGATGCGTCAGGCTACCGAGAAAGAACGATTCGTCCGTCAGCACCGAGAGGGCCGCCGCGCCGCCGCGCGCGAACTCGCCCGCAATCTGCTCCGGGTTGTAGTCCGGTACGAAGATACCCTTGACGGGCGACGCGCGCTTCAGTTCAGCGATCACGCGCACCGGCTCGCCTACTCCGCGCTTCAGCGCCGCGAGAAAGTCCCGCGCGGGCGGCGTACGGCTCAGTTTCAGTTCGATCAGGTCCATTGCGACGCGCGCCTTGCGAGCGTCCACTTCCTGCCGCTTCTTCGCCAATATTTCGTCCAGAATCGTCCCGGTCCGCTCTGCCACCGACATCGCTCCTCTCATCGCTCGATAGTATACCGTGCCGACGCTGAGATGCTGAGATGCTGAGTGCCGAAAATGATGTTACCCTTGTGCCTACATGATTGTGGAGACGCCATTCCAGAAGGAGTGTTACCTGATGGCAAATCTGACGCTGCCCGATTCCCCGGAAGCCTTCGCGGAGGCGACGTGGGACGATATTCTGCCGTACTACGAAGAACTGGCTGCCCGCCCGCTCGATCAATCGTCCGTCGAGGGATGGCTGCGCGATTGGGCGCGGTTAGAAGAGATAGTCGCGGAGGCGAGCGCGATCGCGTACGTCGCGTACTCAACGGATACCGCGAGTGCGGCGAAGGAAGCGGCGCAAGTGCGCTTTTCCAGCGCGATCGAGCCGCAGATGCACGAGCAACACGTCGGCCTCTCGAAGCGGCTCCTTGACAGCGGGTACGAGCGGGCCGAACTGGAGACGCTGCTGCGCAGTTTCCGCAACCAACTAGCGATTTTCCGCGAGGAGAATGTGCCGCTCGTCGGCGAGGAAGAGCGGCTCAACACGCAATATAACAAAATCACCGGCGGGATGACCGTCCGGTGGGAGGGCGAGGAGATTCCGCTGCCACGCCTGCAACCCTATCTGCTCAACCCGGATCGTGCGATGCGGGAGCGCGCCTGGCATCTCAGCGCCCAGCCCTACATCGAGCAGCACGATGCATTGGCGGACATCTTCGACCAGCAGTACGCGCTGCGGCAGCAGATGGCGACAAACGCCGGATTCGCCAACTACCGCGATTACATCTTCCGCGCCAAGGATCGCTTCGACTACACGCCCGCCGATTGCGAGCAGTTCCACGCTGCCGTCGAGCAGACCGTCGTGCCCGCCGTCGCCCGCCGGTTCGAGCGGCGGCGGCAACAGATGGGACTCGACGCGCTGCGACCGTGGGATACCGCCGTTGACCCGGAAGGTCGCCCGTCGCTCACACCGTTCGATGCGGTCGGCACGCTGATTACGCAGGCGGAGACGATCTTCGACCGCGTAGACCCGAACCTCGGCGACTACTTCACGACGATGGCGACGGAGCGCCTGCTCGACCTCGACAGCCGCAAAGGCAAAGCGCCGGGCGGCTACTGCATTGATTATCCGTATCGCGGGCGGCCCTTCATCTTCATGAATGCCGTCGGTGTCGCGGGGGATGTCGAGACGCTCCTGCACGAGGCGGGCCATGCCTTCCATGTCTTCGAGGCGCACCACATTCCGCTCTACTGGCAGCGCCAGCCGGGCGCGGAGATGGCGGAAGTCGCCTCGATGAGCATGGAACTGCTCACCGCCCCTTACCTCGCTCACGACGACGGCGGTTACTATTCCCCAACAGACGCCCGCCGCGCCCGCGTTGAACACCTCGAAGGCGTCCTCCAGACCCTCCCCCATGTCGCCGC